>JBBQTJ010000060.1:0-13481 GCA_038213315.1 Planctomycetota bacterium | reverse complement strand
GCCGTTTCCAGGGTAGTAGCTGACGGCTAGGCTAGGCTGCGGCTTCCCGGCCACCCGGCGTGGGCATAATGGCAGTATGGCTTCCCGTGCCCGCGCAGTGATCGAGAACGTTCCTGGCAAGGTCTTCGTCGATGCCACCTGCATCGACTGCGACACCTGCCGGCAAGTGGCCCCGCTGATCTTTGGCGAGGGGGAGGGACATTCCTTCGTTCGCCTGCAACCCCAGGATCCGAGCGGGCTCCGGGCCGCAGCGCGGGCGGCCCTGTGCTGTCCTACGGCCTCGATCGGCGTCGATGATCCCGAGTTGCTGCGCGCCACGTTGGCGGACTTTCCACTGCTCATCGATGGGCCGGTGCATCACTGCGGCTTCCATGCGGAAAGCTCTTTTGGCGCGACCTCCTACCTGATCCTCCGACCGGACGGGAATTGGCTGGTCGATACGCCACGGTGGATGCCGCCCTTGGCCGAACGCATCGCCGCCATGGGCGGCATCAGCGACATCTTCCTCACCCACCAGGACGATGTTGCTGATGCTGCCCGCTGGGCACGTCGCTTCTCGGCCCGGCGCTGGATCCATGCGGGCGATGCGGCGGCCCAGCCCGAGGCCGAGGCGATCTGGTCGGGCGAGGCCGAGCGGGAGCTGGCGCCGGGCATGCTCGCCATCCCCACGCCGGGCCACACCGCCGGCTCTGCCTGTCTGCTGGTGGACGGGACCTGGCTCTTCACCGGTGACCATTGCTGGTGGAGCCGCCACCGGCAGATGTTGTGGGCCTCGCAAAGCTATTGCTGGTGGGACTGGGCCGCGCAGCGGCGCTCGCTCGCCCGCTTGCTGGCGCATCGGCCGCGTTGGCTTTTGCCGGGGCACGGCGAGCGCCTGAGTGCGTCGCCCAAGGACATGCACGCCGCGCTGACGGCCCTGGTGGCCGCCATGCCCGATGACGAGTGAGCCTCAACGACGCAGTAGCCGATAATGGGCAGCTGCCGTCATGCTGCACCCACTGGATGACCGGGTTGCTACCCGCGAGGTCGCTGGCTGCCAACTGGGTTGTTCTGCATCACCCGCGATGTGGCACCACGGGGAAGCCGGCCTCCCACCAGCGCCAGCGCTTCAGCGCCCAGGGCGCTCCGGCATAGTCTACGCCGATGCGCGGGCCGCACCGGTGGCGCGCGGAGGGAACGCTGGGCGGCAGCAGGCGCACCTCCCCGGTGGACAGATGAATGCCGTGGTGCCGCTGCCCCAAGCCCAGCAGCCGGGTGACCTTGCCCGGGCCATTGCTCAGGCGGGGATCGACGCCCGGCATGGCTACCGCGCGGATCAGCACTGCGGATGGCACGTCGACCTGATCGCAGACCAGGTTGAGCAGCCAGTGGATCCCATAGCAGCGGTAGACGTAAAGGGTCCCTGGACGGGCGAAGAGGACCTCGGTGCGCCGTGTGCGCCCGCGGCTGGCATGACACGCCAGATCGGTGACCTGGTGATAGGCCTCGGTCTCGGTGATGCGCGCCTCCAGACCGCCAATCGCCAGGCGCCAGCCCAGCAGGTCAGGAGCGACCAGCGGAGCCGGACGATAGAGGAAGGCGTCAGCAGCCGTCATGGTGGCAGCGTGTCCGGCACGACGGCGCTGCCAATCGGCGTCCGGGTGATGAGGCTTCATGAACCGGTGATGAGGCCCCGATGCAGATCAGCGTATCTCGACAGCGGCAACTGCGTCTCCACCATGCCGGCCCAGGAGTCCCCCCATGAGCGATGCCGCCACCGCCGCTGCCACCGCCGCAACGGTCTCCCTGCCAACCCTCGCGCAGGTCGCCTCCGGGAATGTGGAGGCCTCCACCCTGATGAGCTTGCTGCTCACCTGGGCCAGCACCACCGGGTTGGAGATGGTGCGCAGCCTGATTCTCGCGCTGATCATCTTCATCGTCGGCCGCTTCCTCGCCGCGTGGGTGCGTGGCCTGATCGTCCGGGTGTGCGATGGCCGCAGGATCGATCCGACCATCGGCCGCTTCATGGCCAGTCTGGCCTATATCGCGGTCCTGGTGTTCGCTGCGATCAGCGCGCTTGAGCACCTCGGGGTCAGCAGTTCGAACTTCGCCGCGGTGCTGGCGGCGACGGGCTTGGCCATTGGCTTGGCCTGGCAGGGCTCGTTGGGCAACCTCGCCTCAGGCTTCTTCATCGTGCTCTTCCGGCCCATCACCAAGGGCGATTATATCTCCGCCGGCGGGGTCGAGGGCACGGTCGACGAGGTGCAGGTCTTCAGCACCCTCCTGCTGACCGTGGACAACAAGCGGCTGATCGTGCCCAACGCCAAGGTGCTGGGTGACACCATCACCAACTTCACGGTCAATCCCCAGCGCCGGGTCGACATCACCGTCTCGGTCGGTCCTCGCGAGGACTTGGAGCGGGTCCGTGCCCTGTTGCTGGCGCAGGTGGCCAGCGATGCGCGCATCCTGGCCGAGCCCGCCCCGTCCTGCGCCGTCACCGGCTTGATCACCGGCGGCACCCAGCTGCAGCTGCGCCTGTGGGTCGCCACCGGCGATTACTGGGGCGTGCATGGCGAGGTCGTCACCAAGGTTCACCGCCTGTATCAGGACCAGCAGCTCACCCCGCCATTGCTGGCCCTGGCCACCACGCCGGCGTAGGTCACTGGGTCGGCCCCCGCGCGCACGTCAACCACACGGCGAGCGGGCCCTGGCGGTCTGCGGGCTGATGAGATCTGGCCAAGCCCACGGCCGGTGGCTAGGATCGATGCCAACGGAGGCCCCATGTACACCCTCGTCCTGGCGATGACCAGCCTACTGCTCGCGGCGGCTGATAATCCCGGCTACCAGCTCGCCCGGTACGGCAACACTCTGATGGTCACCGCGCCCACGGGGCAATCAGGCATGCCGTCAGGGGTGCTGGCGCAGCGGATGACCGTGGATTTCGTCACGGCGGACATCGATGAAGTGGCCGGTATGCTGCGGCGCACCACGGCCCTCACCGTGGTGGTCATGCCGGATCTGCGCGCACGGGGCGTCGCCATCACGCTGGCCGCCCACGACATGCAGTTGGGTCACCTGCTGTCCTGGCTGGCCACGGTCGGTGACTTCCATCAGGGCTTTATCGACGGCGCCCTGTGCCTGTCGGCCGCGCCAATCCAGGGGCCGTCGGTGACCAGATTCTATGATGTTTCGGACCTGGTGCTGACCGTGCCGCATTTCCCCGGGCCGGAGCTGTCCATCCCCGTCAACGGCGGTGGCAGCGTCATCATGTCGGCGGAGGACGAGCTCCCGACCACGACCGTTGATGACCTCGTGGCGCTGATTGAAAGGAGCGTCCACCCGCCACGCTGACGGCCGTCGCTCAGCTACAGCAGCAGCGTGCCGCGCAGGCGGCGCAGGGCCGAGGACGGATCGTTGGCGGTCATCAGGGATTCACCGACCAGCACCGCGTCGACCCCGGCGGCTTCCAGGCGCTGACAGTCCTCGCGCTTGGCGATGCCGCTTTCGCTGACCACCACGCGACCGCCGCCCAGCAGGCCGGGCAACAGGTCGAAGGTGGTCTCCAGACTGATGGCGAAGGTCTTGAGGTTGCGGTTGTTCACCCCCACCAGATCGGCATCGGCCTTGAGGGCGCGCAGCGCTTCGTCGGCGTCATGCACCTCGACCAGCACGTCGAGGTGGAGGTCCCGGGCAAAACCCTGGAGGTCGCGCAGTTCGCCGTCCTCAAGACAGGCGGCGATCAACAGGATGGCGCTGGCTCCGGCTAGGCGGGCCTGGGCGATCTGCCGGGGATCGATGATGAAGTCCTTGCGGATCGCCGGCATGCCGGTCTCGGCCACCACCCGCACCAGATGGTCGAGGTGGCCAAAGAAGAACCGCTCATCGGTCAGTACGCTGACACAGCTGGCGCCACCGAACTGATACTGGAAGGCCATCACCACCGGATCGTAGTTCTGGACGAAAATGCCCCGTGACGGGCTGCCTTTTTTGCATTCGGCGATGACATTGATCGGCCGGCCTGGCGCGCGCTGCAAGGCCGCCCGGAAGGGTTTTGGCCGCGGCAGGTCCGCCAGGGCCGGCAAGTCCACGGGCGGCAGGTGCGGCAGCTCGGCACTGCGCTTGTGGGCGATGATTTCGGCGAGGATGTTAGACATGGGATTGCCGCTGTCGCGGGGTCGCGGGGTCGCGTCGTCGCGTCGTCGCGGGGTCGTCGCGTTGTTGGAAGTTAGAAGCGGGTTGCGGAAGGGCGGGATACCATCGTGGTTCCTCTGGGGCTCAAGGGGCGTAGGGTGACCGTGCCACCAGACCCCGCGACGGTTGTCCTCTCCCGTTCATGCTCCCCTACCTCCACCTCGCCCGCCTGACTTTCCTGAAGCTGATGGCGTACCGCATGCGGTACCTCACTGGGATCGCCACGTATGCGGTGTTCGTCGGCGGGCAGTATTTCATCTGGAAGGCGATCTTCGCCGCCCAGGGCGTGGCCGTCATCGATGGGCTGAGCCTGGTGCAGCTGACCACTTATTTGGCGGTGGGCTACATCGCCAGGGCGGCGTATTTCACCAATACCGACAGCGAGATCGCCGCCCGCTTCCAGTCGGGCGACATCACCCTTGATCTGCTCAAGCCCCTGGATTTCCACGGGCAATGGTTGAGCCAGGCGGCTGGCGAGACGGCCTTCCGCCTGCTCTTCTTCGCCCTGCCGATGGCCCTGCTGCTGGTGCCGCTCTTCGGGGTGCAGCTGCCCACCGGCGCCGGCTGGTGGCAGTTCCCGCTGCTGTTCCTGTTCGCCTTCCTGGTGAATGCAGAGCTGAACCTGCTGGCCGGCACCGCCAGCTTCTTCCTTGAGGACATCACCGGGCTGATGAGCCTGAAACGCAATACCATGATGCTGCTGTCTGGCCTGATGGTGCCGTTGCATTTCCTGCCGTCGTTCCTGGCCGATACCTTGCAGTATCTGCCCTTCGCCATGATCGGCTACTATCCGACCATGGCCTATGTGGGGAAATTGGGTCAGGGCCATGCGCCGGCCTTCCCGTCAGTGGTGCTGCTGGGCCTGGCCTGGCTGGTGGCCTTGCGCCTCTTGAATGTCCTGGCGTGGCGCCGCGCCACCAGCCGGTTGGAGGTGCAAGGTGGGTGAACGCGAGGAACTGGTGAGCAATGTGCGGCAATTGCTGGAGCTGGAACGAGGCTTCGGCGTGGACTGGCTGATCCGGCCAGAGCCGTCGGTGGCCGTACGCGCAGCGCCGCCGGTCGCTGCGCCCGTGACCGGCGGCGCTGTGGTCCATGCCCCGCCAGCCGCCAGCCGCCCGGCACTCACTGTCGCTCCACCAGCGGCCAGCGGGATGTCGCCCACCGCCGAACTTGCCGCCGTCGCGCGAGAGGCGAACGCCTGCACCCGCTGCGGCCTGTGCCGCACCCGCACCAAGGCAGTGCCCGGCGAGGGCCATCTTCAGCCCAAACTGGTCTTCGTCGGTGAAGGTCCCGGGGCCGAAGAAGACGCCCAGGGCCGGCCCTTCGTGGGCGCTGCGGGGCAGCTGCTGGACAAGATGATCGTGGCCATGGGTCTGACCCGGGCCGAGGTCTTCATCGCCAACGTGATCAAGTGCCGGCCGCCGGACAACCGCACCCCCGAAGCAGAAGAAATCCGCGCCTGCCTCCCATTTCTTGAACGACAGCTGACCGCCCTGGCCCCGACGGTGATCTGCACCCTCGGGAACATTCCGCTGCGCGCTCTGCTGGACGACGAGCGCCTGGGCATCACCCGGGTGCGCGGCAAGCGCTTCGCGTGGCGTGGCGTGACCCTGATCCCGACCTTTCATCCGGCCTACCTGCTGCGCAATCCCGATGCGAAGAAACCCTGTTGGGACGACTTGAAGCTGGTGGTGAAAGAATTGGGCCGGGAGCTGCCAGTCACCCGCCGGTAGACGCAGTTGCTTTCAGCCCCTGGCCCCCGCCTCAGGAACCAACGATTGGCGCGTCAGTCAAGAATGCCGCTGAAGCCGGATGGCCGCCGCCGCCCAACTTCGCCGCCACCGCCGCGCAGTCGACTTTGCTGGAGCGCAGCGAGTGGATCCACTTCCGCGTCTGCTTCTTGAAATAGTAGATCACCGCCAGGTCATAGCCCAGGCCGCCCTGGGCCACCGGCAGGCAGATGTGATCGCCCACGTCGTTCTGGTCTTGGTTGCAGGGCACCGCCAAGGCGCGGACGCCGGGCAGGCCAAAGGCGTCCAGCATCTCGGTGCCGGCCGTCACGGCGCTGCGCACCCGGGTGGCGAGTTTTTCCAAGAGGGGGGCCCCGATGGCCGCCATCTCGATCAAGTCGGCCTCCAGCACGCCACGAAAGGACATGCGAAAGCGCTGGTCCAGGCCGGCATTGATCGCCCGGCTGTCCGGCAATTGCCAGCGCCACAGGTCCTTGTCGCGGATGTAGGCCAGCACCGGCGGCGGCGGCAGCAGGGGGCACAGCACCTTCCAGGTCAGCGTCGCGCCCGACTCCTCCAGATCGAGATGGCCCCAGCCGAGCTGGCGATGCACCTCGACCTGGCTGGCGTGATGATCAATCCACACCACGCGGCTGGCCTGGGCGCGCAGCGCACGCATGGCGGCCAACGGATACCCGAAATCCACCAGATAGACGGTGCGCCCATCCACCTGGGGGAGTTCCTCGCCATACTGCACCGGCAGGAAATCGCAGTCCGGCACCACCCGGTTCACCACTGCCGCCGCCCCCGCGCCATCGAGGCAGTTTTTATGGAAGAGGCAGAGCGGGGCGGGCATAGGTTGGCGAATGGTGGCGGAAACGGGAAGAAGGGAATGGCGGACGGACGGGACAACGAAACAGCGTCGCGGGGTCGCGGGGTCGCGGGGTCACGGGGTCGCGACCACGAGCAGTCGCGGGGTCGGGGGTCACGGAGTCAAAAACCAGACGTCAGAAATCTGTCGAAATGGCTGTTCGACCCCGCGACCCCGCGACTCCGCGACTCCGCGACGTCGTGGCCGCTCTCTGCCATTGACCCCCCTTCCCTCCTTTATACAAGTCTCCCCTCACTTTCGGTTGCACGACCGGGCGTGGGCCAGAAGGCTCACGCTTTTTTCGTCGATGGCGACCGCCGGAAAGGACGACTGCGATGAACACCACCTTGCTCATGCAGCGCATCGACATCCTCGCCCGCGAGCGCGGGATCGATCGCAATGTGATCATCGATCATATGGAACGGGCGCTGAATCAGGCCGCCCAGAAGCGTTTTGATGCTACCGGCGACGTGACCGTGACCATCGACCGCGAAAGCGGTGAGATCCGCGCGTTCGAAGATGACCAACCGGTCAATCTGGAAGAGCTGGGCCGGATCGTCGCCAACGTCGCCAAGCAGGTCTTTGTGCAATCGCTCAAAGAGACCGAGCGCGACCAAGTCTTCGACGAGTACATCACTCGTGAGCACACCATCCTCAATGGCACGATCATGCGCGAAGAGCGCGGTCTGCTGATCGTGTCCGTGGGTCGCGCCGAGGCCATCCTGCCCCGTGAAGAGCAGATCCCCGGCGAGATCTACCGCACCGGCGCCGTGCTGCGCGCCTACGTGCTGCGCGTCGAGAAGAAGGGCGCCCGCGTGCGCATCGTCCTGTCGCGCACCCACGCCAATTTCGTCAAAGAGCTCTTCAAGCAGGAGATCCCCGAGATCGCCGACGGCCTGATCGAGATCAAGGGCATCGTGCGCGAGCCTGGCCGCCGTACCAAAATCGCCGTGGCCAGCCTCGACCAGCGCGTCGACCCGGTCGGCTCCTGCGTCGGCATGCGCGGTAGCCGCATCACCAAGGTCACCGACGAGCTCGGCGGCGAGAAGATCGACATCATCCCCTGGGCCGAGGATCCCGCGCAGTTCATCGAGAACTCGCTTAAGCCCGCCCGGGTGCTGCGCATCAGTTACGACGCCTTCCGTGACCGCGCCCGCGTGGTGGTCAGCCAGGACCAGTTGCCCCTCGCCATCGGCAAGGCCGGTCAGAACGTCCGTCTCTCGGCGCGCCTGACCCGCTACAAGATCGATGTGATGAGTGAAGAGAATGCCAGTCAGGCCCGCACCAAGGGCAGCGAAGAGCTGCAGGCGCTGATCACCGCTGGCCTGATGGACGACTTCCTGCGCGAGACCTTCCTCGACAATCACCTGGACAGCCTGGCGGTCTTGGCCGCCCAGTCGCCCGAGCGCGTGTGCGAGATCCTCGAAGAGGCACACCTTGATATCGACAAGGTCGAAGGCCTGATCATGAAGGCCGACGCCCTGCTGACCCCCGAGCAGCGCGGCGACAAGGACGAGATCGTCGCCCGCCGCGAGCAGGCCGAGCGTGAGAAGGCCGACAAGGAGGCCCGCGAGATCGCCGCCGAAGCAGCCGCTGATGCGGCTGCCCGTGCCATGGCCGAGGGCTCTGAAGCCCCCGTTGCCCCGGCGGAAAAACAGTAAGAATTTCAGTTCCCCGACGGCCAAGGACCCCCACGACCCTATGAAGCTCAGCGAATTGGCCCAGGAGTACAATCTCGACGCGGGGTTGCTCCGTGAAGTCGTGAAGGATGACCTGGGCATCGCCCTGGCCCGTGGCATGGACTCGGTGATGAAGCCGGCCGACATCAAGCGCATCCTCGCTTGCGACGGCCTGGAAACTGCCGACGGCAAGGCCTTTGCGCCGATCATTGACAAGGAATTCGAAGAGAAGCACAAGCGCAGTGTCGCCGCTCGCAAGGCGGCCGAAACGCGCAAGAAAAAGGTGCAGGACGAGGTCGACGTCAAGAAGCAGGAGGACGTGGTCAAGCTCGCCTCTGCCCGTCGCCATCACGAGGAAGACCTCAAGCGTCGCCAGGCCGATGACGAAGCGCGTAAGCAGATCGAGCAACTTGCCGTGCGGGCCCGCGAGATGGAGGACGCCAAGCGCAATGCCGAGGAAGAGGGCCGCCGCCAGGCCGAGGAAGAGCTTCGTCGTCGCGCCGATGAAGGCCGTCGCCTGTCGGCCGAATTCGCCGCCATCCGTGCCGCCAATCATCGCGTCGAGCCGCCGGCCGCTGAGGTGGTCGCCGAAGCCTCAGCCGCGCCCCAGGTCGAGGCCCCCGTGGTGGCTCAGGCCGTTGCCTCCGTTACCCCGACCACCGACGTCCAGTCGGTGGTGGCGGCTGCCTCCATGGCGGCCAGTGGCGGCCCAGTGACCCTGGCCGAATCGTCGGCCGCAGTAGCCGCGGCCCCCAAGCTCAAGGTCGAAGCGCCCAAGCCCGTCGAGGTGCTGGTCGAGCCCACCAAGAACAAAGGATTGGGCACCAAGCTGGCCAGCATGGCCAAGGCGACGCATGAGAAGGCTGATCATTCCATCAAGGCCATCGTCAAGCCCGAGGCGCCCGTCGTCGGCGTGCCTGGCAAGCCGGACGAGGCGCTGACGCCCGAAGATCGCCGCAAACTCATCCAGGCCAACATCCAGCGCAATCTGGACATCGCTAAGCGCGTGGCCCAGGCCAAGGCGACGGACAAGGGCAAAAAGCCCGGTTTCCGCACCATCGATCGCACCAAGGCCCCCGGCCCCGGCGGCCCTGCCCGCGGCCCCGGCGGCCCCGCGCGCGGTCCTGGCGGCCCGGGTCGTGGTCCCGGCGGTCCTGGCGGCCCCGGTCGCCCGGCCGGTCGTGGCCGTGGCCGCGACGCCAAGGATGCCAAGCCCGAGGACGGCGAGGCCGAAGGCCGCAGCAATCGTCGCTTCCGCTCCACCCTGGAAGAGGACATCAGCGGCGTCACCGAGTTCGAGATCTCGCTGCCCTGCACCGTGCGCGAGTTCAGCGAAGCCTCGGGCGTAAAGAGCTCGATCGTCATCGCCAAGCTGTTCATGCTCGGCGTGATGGGCAACATCAATTCGGTTCTGGATAAGGACGCGGTCGAACTGTTGGGCGTCGAGTTCAAGAAGACGGTCAAGATCATCGAGGCCAAGGACGTCGAGCAGGTCGTCGAAGAGGCGGCCGCCTACGAGGACAAGGACGAAGACCTCGCGCCCCGTCCGCCGATCGTCACCATCATGGGCCACGTCGACCACGGCAAAACCAGCCTGCTGGACTCGATCCGCAAGACCCAGGTCGCGGCCGGCGAAGCCGGCGGCATCACCCAGCATATCGGCGCCTATACGGTGTCGACGGCGTCGGGCATGGATGTCACCTTTATCGATACGCCCGGCCACCAGGCCTTCACCGAGATGCGCGCCCGGGGCAGCCAGATCACCGACGTTGCGGTGATCGTGGTGGCCGCCGATGACGGCGTGATGCCCCAGACCGTCGAAGCGATCAACCACGCCAAGGCGGCCGGCGTCGCCATCGTTGTGGCGATGAATAAGATCGACAAGCCCGAGGCTACGGCGGCCAACCAGGAAAAAGTCATCCGTCAGCTGGCCGAAGCCGGTCTGCAGGCTGAGGAATGGGGTGGCGAGATCGGCGTCGTGCGCGTCAGCGCCCTGTCCGGCGAAGGCATCGACGCCCTGCTTGAGCGCCTTGCCCTCGAGACCGAGATTCTTGACCTCAAGGCCAACCATTTCGCCAAGGCCAGCGGCACGGTCATCGAGGCCCGCCGGCAGGAAGGCCAAGGCGTCACCGCCACTGTGCTGGTCCAGCGCGGCAGCTTGGCGATCGGCGATGTGGTTCTGGCCGGCGTCGGCTATGGCCGCATGCGCGCCATGACCAACTGGAAGGGCGATCGCACCAAGCTCGCCGGCCCCAGCACCGCTGTGGAAGTCATCGGCCTGGACGAGATGCCCCGTGCTGGTGACCGCTTCCAGGTCTTCGAAAGCCTCAAGGAAGCGGCCGAAGCAGCCGAATTACGCCGGCAGACCAAGCGCGAGCGCGAGCTTGCCGCCCGGGCCAAGACCAGCACCACCGCCTCGGTGATGTCGGACATTGCCCACAGCCGCAAAAAGGAGATCAAGGTCGTCGTCAAGGCCGATGCCTCGGGCAGCCTCGAAGTGCTGACCAAGACCATCCAGGACCTCGCCACCAACGACGTGCGGGTGACCATCATCCATGGCGCGGTCGGCGGCGTCACCTCCAGCGACGTCTCGCTGGCCGGGGCCAGCAAGGCCTTGATCCTTGGCTTCCATGTGATCGCCGATGCCAAGGCCCGCGGCCTGGCCGAGGACAATGGCGTCGAGATCCGCTCGTACACCATCATCTACGAACTGCTCGATGACCTGAAGGCCGCCCTCGCCGGCGCCCTCGATCCGGTCTTCCGCGATGCGATCATCGGTCATGCCGAGGTGCGCGCCTGCTTCACCATCACCAATGTGGGCATGGTTGCCGGCCTGTATGTCACCGATGGCCTAGTCCGGCGCGATGCCTTCATGCGCATCACCCGCGACGAGAAGATCCTGCATACCGGCAAGGTGGGTACGCTGCGTCGCTTCAAGGAAGACGTCAAAGAGGTGCGGACCGGCTTCGAATGCGGCCTGACGGTCGAGAAGTTCCAGAACATCCAGGTGGGTGATCTGATGGAGTTCTACAACCGCGAGAAGGTCGTGGCGGCCGTCCCGTCCTGATCATGGCCAACGACGCGCGGAAAAAACGGCTCGAATCTCTGCTGCATCGCGAAATCGCCACCTGCATCCAGGCCGAATTGCGCGATCCGCGGCTGGGCTTCATCACCGTGACGCGGGTCGAGCTGACCGATGATCTGCATCTGGTGCGGGCCTACTACACCATCCTGGGCACCGCCACGCAGCAGCGTCTGGCGCAGAAGGCCCTGGACCAGGCCCGGGGTTTCGTGCAAAGCCGTTACGCCAAGGCGGTCAGCACCCGCGTACTGCCCCAGCTCTCTTTCCATCACGACGAAAGTGAACGGAAGCGGCAGAGCATGGACGAGCTGATCCGCAAGGCCCGGGTCAGCGACACGGATGCCGGCTTGATCCCCACCGAGCCGGCGGCCGGGACGCCAGCCCCGCCAGCCCCGCCAGCCCCGCCAGCCCCGCCAGCACCTGCAGAGCCAAGCATCGGCGGCTGAGCGGCCGTCGGCGGCTTTGCCCGCTTGGGTAAACAGTTGTTATTTCAGGCTCCGAAAAACCCCGACCGGAGTGCGGCGGAATCCGAGAAACCCAGAACCCTGGTGCAGAATCTCCGATAGGTTCCCAGGGTCTGAGTTTTTTCATCGGACCTTATGACAAGAAGGCTTGTACCCGCTGGGGCACAGTGCAATCCGCCTCGACCAGGCGCCCGATCTCCACGCCGTCCGCGAAGCGCAGCAGGGTCGGGATGCGGGCAATACGGAAAGCGTGGTGCAGGCGATAGGGGTGCTCGGGCCGCTGTTTCCAGTCGCTGCGCTGGCCGACCGGGCATTCGAGCAGATCCACCGTGGGCAGCTGGTCGCGGCAGGCGCGGCGCAAGACCGGATCGGCGGTCTGGCAATCCGGGCACCAGCTCGTGCCGGTGAGGGGGTCTTCGGCGCCGAAAAACAGGAAAAGGGCTGCGCCTTTGGCGACCACCAGGGCCAGGTAGCGTTGGTCAGCGTGGGCCGGTGTGGGGCAGCGGATGATGGGCATGGGCGCACCGTGCCGCCCCCCGGCACCGGGGGAAGTGGGGGGCGGGCCGTTCGTCTACATCCAGCGTCCCATTTGACTGTCACCCAGGCCGGGAAATGCTGGGAGGCCATGGCCGCCTCCTTCACTGTCATCCTGCGTGCCTGTCCGGCCGGCCAGCGGGCCGTTGTCGGCCAGTTCCTGGGCAAGGCATTCTCGTTGAAGGAATCGACCTGCACCGCCATCGCCGAGTCGGCGCCCATCATCCTGCTGTCGGCCCTGACGGTCGATGAGGCCGCAGCCATGCGCCTGGCCCTGATCAGCCTGGATCGGCTGGGTGCGAATCTGGACTTCACCTCGGACGATATCGACGATCTGCCCAAGATCGACTGGCCGCGCCGGCCCCAGGTCTTCAAGCGTGATATTGCGGAGCTGGCCGAGGACCTACGGCTGACCGTACCCCTGCCAGATGGTACCGAGCGGTCGCTCCTTGAGCTGCTAGTGGCGCCTTTGACCGGCAAGTCCCTGACGGTGGCGGTGCCCAGTGTGCGGACTCCGGCCCCCGTGGCGGCCCCGGCAGTAGACCGCTCGAAAGAGTTCCGCGGCATCCAGCTGCCCGAGATCACGCCGTTCTCGACCCCGGTCCTGCCCAGTGGACCTGGCACGCCGGTTCCAAGCGCCAACGACGATCCCTTGGCCCGCCTTAATGAGCTGTTCCCCGAGGACGGCGGCGGCTTTGTGCCCAACAACGATGAAGTCACCAGCATGCTCAATCGCCTGCTGCCTGATGAAGAGGGGGCGACCACGACGCCCAGCGGCGCGGCCACCTCGTCCAGCGGTCGCCAAAGCGTGATCGGTGCCAGCGGGTGGAGTCTCTTCCTGGCCAAGATCGCTGACGAAGGTCGCCGTGCCAAGGCCGTGCCCCTGATCGCCGAACTGGGCAAGTTGCCGGTCGCCGATGCCGAGGTCTTGTCGAAGAAGGTGATCATCCC
>JBBQTJ010000059.1:0-13575 GCA_038213315.1 Planctomycetota bacterium | reverse complement strand
GGCCGCCCGTTCTCCTCCCCCTGCTCTCCACCCCGCTTCGCAGCGACGCAGTTGGGCTCGGATTCCAGGCCGGATTGCCATCTGCCTGGGCAGGGACTCACACCCTGCTGATATGGTGCGCTGTTGGGCGCACGACCGCGGTTCTCCAGAACCGCTGCCTTCAGGCCGCCTTGCCATCCCCTGGCGTGCCCACTGTCTGACCACAGGATTAACCAGCATGCGTGTCCACCTGTGTTCGCTCGCCATCGT
Source organism: Planctomycetota bacterium (assembly GCA_038213315.1). Taxonomy (GTDB): domain Bacteria; phylum Planctomycetota; class UBA11346; order UBA11346; family UBA11346; genus JBBQTJ01. The sequence continues at coordinate 13,326 of JBBQTJ010000059.1, read as the reverse complement.
CGCCCTGTGCCTTTTGGGCACGGCGTGCAGCGATCGTCCTGAGCCCGATTTGAACCCGTCGCCCGGGAAGCAGATCATCACGGCCGAGACCGCGGCCCGCGAGGCTGAGGTTGAGGTGCTGATGGAACGGCAGGAGCAGCGCTTTGCCGCTTTGTCGCTTCAGGCCCCCAGGGAACGGCTGGCCGCCGAACGGGCCATGGGCAAGGAGTTGCTCAACCTGGCCTCAGAAGCCGTGGGCACCCGCAGCGAGAACAAGGCCCTGTTCTGGCTGGCGAGTTGGCAGCTTTACCACAACCATGGCGTCGGCGCCGAGGACACCCTGGCCCGCTTGGCGGCCTGCCCGACCCAGACGCTGAAGCAGGTCGGCCGCCGACTGAAGATCGATTGGCTGCTGAGCCAGGGTCGCGTTCCCGAAGCCCGGGCCCAGGCCACCAGCCTGGCGGAAGAAATCCCCGAATTCAGCCGGCTCGACCTGGTGGCCTTCCACGAACGGGTCGGGCAGGCCGCACCGCGCACCGCCGGTGAGTCCCTGGCGGGCGGCGTGGACGATCCCGCGACCCGACCAGAAGCCTGGCTGTTGTACGTCCTGGTCGGCAACATCGATGACAACACGTCCTTCCAGCTGGAACGCTATCTGGCGGCAGCGCCCGCGGGCCTGCGCGTAGTCTGCGTCTGCGGCGATCCCAGTCCGCTCAATGCCAAACGACGCTGGAACAGCATCCCCGGCAGCGCGCGCGGCGACTTGCTGTGGGCCAATCCCAATGCGGGCGGCGACGCCGCGGCCTGGGCGGCTGCCTGGTCACCGCCCGGCGGTATTGTCACTGCCCTGCTGGGCGACGCCCCGAAGCGCCGCATCATGGCGGTGATGGTGGATCCCGATGACCTGGCCTTGGCGATCCAGTAATCCTGATCTGGGCATAACACTCTGCGTCACGCCCAGTGCATCCCACCGGCAGCAGCATCTGAGCTACGTGGTATCGCGATCCGCGTAGGCACTGATTACTGAGCTTTCATCCATACATAGACCATCGTCTCTCGACATTCGCCTGTGGCACGGGCGGCCCGCCCGTGAATTGCTGTACAAACACGGGCGGGCCGCCCGTGCCACCAACCACAGGCTTGTCAATCTGGATAGGAATTCTCAGTGGCGTCCTCCAGCGCATCTGCGGGAGCCTCAGCCACCCACGGCGGCCCGCAACGCGTCCCGGCGCACCGGCAAGGGCACCCGCGTGATGCCAAGCCCCCAGGCCTGACCATCCGCCAGGGTCGACAGTACGATCACCGGAACGGTGACCCAGGCCGCTTCGTGACGGGCCATGGCGATGATGGCGGCCGCACCGGGTTCACCGCAGCGGCCGTCAAGGATGAGGAGGTCGACCGGGTCTTCCGCCAAGCGGGCCACCACCTCGATCGGATCCGCCAAGCCCTCGACCTGCCAGCCCCAACTTTCTAACATGCGCTCCACCCCCACGCGGGTCGCGGCCTGCGCGCTCAGCACCAGAACGCGGCCCGAGCGGCGCGTCGGCGCTACGACCTCAGCAGCACCGGCCTTGGGCAGGCTCACGGTGATGGTGAAGGCCGCCCCCTCGCCGCGGCCGCTGACCACGGTGACCTCGCCCGCCATGGCCTGCGCCAGGCGGCGCACGATGGCCAGGCCCAGGCCGGTCCCGCCATGGCGCCGGGTGGTGCTGGCATCGACCTGGGTGAAGGGCTCGAACAGGCGCTGCTGAGCGGCAAGCGGGATGCCGGGTCCGGTATCGATGACGGAGCAGGTGAGCTGCGCCCGGTTGCCGGCCTGGCCAAGTGCCAGACGCAGCACGATCTGTCCGACCTCGGTGAATTTGACGGCGTTGCCCAGCAGATTCAGCAGCATCTGCTTGAGACGCAGCGGATCCCCGACCAGGCGAGGCAGGGATGCCGGCGCCTCAAGTGCCAGATCCAACCCCTTGTCCTGCGCCTGGCCGGCCACCCGCAGCAGCGCCGCCTCCGCCACCTCGAGCGGGTCAAAGGCAATGTTCTCCAACTGCATCTGCCCGCCATCGGCCTTGCTGAAGTCGAGTACATCGTTCACCAGGGCCAGCAGATCGTCGCTGCACGCGCGTATCGTGGCGAGCTGCTCGCGCTGATGCTCGTCGAGATCGGTGTCCATGACCAAACTGGTCATGCCGATGATGCCATTTAAAGGCGTGCGGATCTCGTGGCTGATCGTGGCAACGAATTCGGCCTTGTGCCGCGCCGCCGCTTCGGCCTCGGCCCGGGCGCGTTCGCGCTCGGCTTCCATCCGCTTGCGCCGGGTGATGTCTGCGGCCACGCCCAGGTAGGCGATGAGCTCGCCGTCCTGGTCGCGCACGGCGGTGACCGACAGCAGCACCGGGAAGGTGCTGCCATTCCGGCGCACATAGGTCCATTCACGTTCATCGGGCACGGCCCGCTCGCGGGCGAGAGCTACAAAGGCATCGAAACCGGGTGCCACCGGGCGGCCCAATTCGCGGGTCAGGTCCGCCGCCCGGACCACCACCTCGGCCACCACATGGATTACTGCCGGGGTTTGCAGGCCGATCATCTCGGCCGCGGTCCAGTCCAGCCAACGCTCGGCAGTGGCATTGAAGACGCGGATCACGCCGTGGGCATCGGTGCTGATGATCGCATAGTCGGCCGCGTTCAACAGCGCCTGCTGGAAGGCGCCGAACTCGACCAGCGCACGTTCACGCTGCCGCTGCGCGGTGATGTCGGTGAAGCTGGTGACGGTGGCACGGAGGCCGCCCTGCGGTGACGGCACGGGCGCGGAATTGATGCTAAGCCAAGCCAGGCTGCCATCCGGCCGGTGGATACCCATGATCTCGCCATGGCGGGCCTGACCATCCCGCAGCACCTGCACTGAGGGATGCTGCGGGCCAAGTCGGGGCTGGCCGTCCTCGCACACCGTGCGCCAGCGCGGATCCAGACTGTCACGCCCCTGCATCTGCGCCTCACTCAGGCCTAGGATGGCGCAGGCCGCCGCATTGGCGGACACGATGCTGCTGTCGTGGTCCTGCACCACGATGCCCTCGTCCAGCACTGCGATCGCTTGGCGATGCATGGCCATCAAGGCCGCTTCGCTGGCCACCTGGGCGGTGGCGTCGTGCTGCACGCCGACCACCAGATTCCGCCCGTCGTCGTCAATGACGTGGGTCACGATCACCTCGTTCCAAAATTCGCGACCATCCTTGCGGACATTGCGCAACAGGCCCCGAAAGGGCACGCGCCGCTTGAGGCAGTCGCGCAAACGGGTGCGCACGCTGAGGTCGCTCTGGGGATGTTCGAGCAGTCGGCAATTCCGTCCGAGGACCTCATCGGGCGAATAGCCGGTCAGCGTGCAGAACGAGGGGCTGACATAGATCAACGGGAAATCGGGGTCATCCCCGTCTGCGATGGTCAGGGGCACCGCAGCCATCGCCCGTTCAAGCATCGCAGGCAAGAACTTCATAATCCATGATGACCCCAAAAGCAGGAAGAGGGAAGCGTTAGTTTTTCGTAGCTAGTCGTCCGTCAGCACCAGGCGGAAGCCCAGGTCGGCGCCAGATTCGTCGGGATGCAGCCCGTGGCGCGCCGCACTGCGCCCGGCAGTAATCGGCTGGACAGCGGAGCCGCCTCGGACCACGACCAGGTTGCCGACAATACCCAGGGGATCGCTGTCCGCCTCGTCACCGAAGGGCGTAGTCCCGTCCCAGCGGTCCTGGCACCATTCACGCACATTGCCGTGTAAGTCATAAAGGCCAAAGCGGTTGGCCGCACCGGCAGGAACCGGCCGCGCAGCCGCAGCGATCCGGCCCAACACTTCCCGCGGATCCGGGCCCGCGCCCGTGGCGAAGGCGGTGGCGCTGCCCGCCCGGCAGGCGTATTCCCACTCCGCTTCGGTGGGCAGACGCACTTCCGGGCCATGCAGCAGGGCGCCCAGGGCCGCGCAGTATTCCTCGGCCTGGCCTTGGGACAGGCCGGTCACCGGCAGGGCCGCCTCGGCCGCATCCGGGGGATCCTGGCCAAGGGCGGCCGCGTACATGCCCCGGGTGGTCTCGGTCTCCGCCATCCACACCGCTTGGGTCAGGTGGATCTGATGCTGCACCTCGCTGGCGCCTCTGCCCAGCTCGCTTGCGGGGCTGCCCATGATGAAGGTGCCGGCCGGCAGCAAACGCAGACGCGCCGTCGCCGTGCCGATCCTGAGCTGCGCCCAGGCACCTGCCGTATCCTCCCCATTATCCGACATCCAGGCGCGGGACGAGGACAGCGCACCGACCACCGTCGTGGTGGTGGTCCGCTCCACCGACGTCCCTCCTTTTACTGACCAAGCCACCACGCCCAGAACGGCCGCCAGCACCACGCCGGCGATGACCTTAGCCAGCACAGGATCCACGGTCAGCATCGCCAGGGCCGAGGCCCGGCCGGCGCCGTCGCCAAGGCCCACCGCGGCGGGTTGATCGGCCACCATCTGACCGGTGTGCAGCAGCGGCTGCCCATCGCGCAGGCGCTCCAGATCGGCGCGCAGTTCGGCCGGCGCGCCGAAGCGACGGGTGCGATCCTTTTCCAGGCAGGTGGCGATGATCGCGGCCAGGCCAGCTGAAACCGTGCGGTTGCGCCCGCGCACGTCCGGGGCCCGTTCATTGAGGATGCGTTCGGTGACCACGAACTGCGTTTCGCCCAGGAAGGGTTCGCCACCGGTCAAAGCGGTGTACAGCGTCGCGCCCAGGGCATAGAGGTCGACCCGATGGTCCAGGTCGCCCTGGCCGCGCAGCTGTTCGGGCGGCATGTACGCCGGCGTGCCCCAGGCGTGGCCGGTCATGGTGAAACGGTCGGCCCCATCGGCATGTCGCGCCAAGCCCAGGTCGCCCAGCCGCGGCATGAGATCCCGGCCCAGGAAGATGTTGGCCGGCTTGATGTCGCGATGCACCAGCCCGGCGGCCTGCAAAGCCTCCAACCCGTGACAGCAGCCGATCGCCAGGGCGATCACCGTGGCCTCGTCCAAGGTCCCCCGAGCCTTGAGCAGGCGGGCCAAGTCGCCGCCTTCGACATAATCGATGGCCATGAACAGCAGGCCCTGGTCCTCGCCCACGGCCCGCACGCCCACTACGTTCGCATGGCTGACCGCACGCATCGCGCCGGCCTCGCGCAGAAAGCGTTGCCGAAACTCTTCCGCATCCTGAGCCGGAGCGCGCAACAGCTTCAGGGCGCAACGCTGGCCGTCCGCACCCTCGGCCAGATGCACTTCGCCCATGCCGCCCGCGCCCAATAGGCGCAACCGCCGCCAGCCACCGATCACCGTCGGCAGACTACCGCCCCGCGGTGCCGGGGGTGCCACGACCTGACCCGCGGGTACCGTCGGCAAGTCTGCCGTGGGACGCGGCACAGGATCTGTCATGGCCGGGACTCCTGCTGGAAGAATGGCACATGACGGGGCGCACAGCAACGCCCAGCAGATCGACATGCCACCGTCGGCGCAGGCTGGTACGGGCAGACGCAACCACCACCATGCCGGGATGCGATGGCGTTGGCGCATTCTTGTGGGCATGACAGCGACGGGCGCGCTCGCGGCGTTGGGCGTGGTGCTGATCGCACCGCCCCTGCTGCGCGGACGCCTAGTCCAGGCCGCCCAGCAGGCCGGGTATCCCCGCGCCTCGGTGGGGGAGGTGCGCCTGGGTCCCTGGTCCGCCACGATTCATGATGTGGTGCTGGTGCCCGATGGCGGGCTCTCGGTCCAGACCATGGACGTGGCCTGGACCTGGGCGGGGCTGGGTCATGGCCGTGTCGCGGACCTGCGGATCACCGGCTTGCGCGCCCTGGTGCCCGCGGGCCCCACTGGCCCGGACCCGCGTGCCTTGTTGCCGGTCTCGAGCGCGACGGCTTCGTCGGCGTGGCCGACCAGTCTGCCGCTGGGCCACCTCAGCCTGATGGGGACGGTGCGCGTGGCAGGCCTCGACCTGCCGCTGGACGTCCAGGCGAACGACCTAGGCAGCGGCAGCGGCTGGCTCCACGTGCAGGCCGGTTCGGCGACCACGGGACAGGTGGCACTGCGCGGCACCGTGGGGCCAAGGGGTGCGGACCTGGTCGTCCAGGTCCAAGCGCTGCCTCTGGCACCCTGGATTGCGGCAATGACACCCGCCAACGCGCCAGCAGCCTTGGCCACGGTTGCTGGCAAGCTTGATGTGAACGCTGGCCTGCGCTGGGCTGGCGCTGAGCTGACCACTCAGGGCACCGTCACCGCCAGCGGGCTCACCGCGCGGGGCGATGAGGTCGGAGGCTGGACGCTGGACGCGGAGCAGCTCGCCGTCGATGGCAAGTTGGCCTGGAGTGCCGCCGCTCCGCTGCGCAGCGACGGCCTCCTCACGGTCGCCGGCTTGTCCGTCGACCTGCGTGGCTACCAGCTCTCGATCCATGACCTGACCGGCAGTCTGCCCGTCGCCTTTGGCCGCGATCCGGGCCTGCGTGGTCGTTTGCGCGGCGACCTGCGCGCCCGCGACGTGGTATTGCCCGGCGTGCAGCTGGAGGCGGCGGTGGTCGATGGACAGGCGAGCGGAAACGTCGAAGCCGTCCTGGCTGGCGTGCTGCCGCTCAGGGCCTCAACGGTTGTCGCCCTCGACCGGCCACTCACCAAGCTGCATATGCAGGTGTCCATCCCGCGGACCGAGGTCACCGATGCCCAGGCTGTGGCCCGGCTGGTGCCGGCATTAGCACCATGGCTCATCAGTGGTGCGGTCGCCATGGATGGCACGCTGACCTGGGCCGATGGCCGCCTGGTGCCGGACCTGCGCGGCGACCTCACCGAGGCGCAGATCAGCCAACCAGACCTGGACCTGCACCTTGACGGCCTGCGCGCCGAGGTGCGCATCATCAGTCTCGATCCCCTGGTCACGCGACCCGACCAGGTGGTCGAGATCCGCCGTCTGCGCTGGAAAGATCAAGTCGCCGAACATCTTAAAGCGGCCGTCACCGTGACGCCGGGCCACCTCACCGCGCAGGCCTGCGCGCTGGGCTGGGCCGGCGGCACAGTGACGATCCCCCGGCTTGAGGTGGCACTGCCCAGCGGGCAGATCGCTAGCAGTGCCTCGGGCGCGGTCACCGTGCGCGGCGTCGACCTCAATCAGGTCCTGGCCCTGGCCGCCCCCGGGCGGGCCGTTGGGGCCGGCCGCTTAAGCGGTGAGATGCCCCTGCACGTCACCTGGCCACCCATGGCCGTCACCCTGGGCGAAGGACGCCTGCACGCCGATCCGCCGGAAGGCTGGGTGCGCATCCTCGACCGCTCTGCCATTGCCGCCACCATCGGCACCGGCGGAGTCACCGACGCTGCGCTGCGCGTCCGGGTGGTGGATGCGGTGCAAGAATTCGCCTTTAACCATTTCGAGCTGACCACCAGCCGGGTGAACGGCGAATTGCTCACCCGCGCCGAAGTGGCCGGCCGCGGCCGGAACGGCCAAGATCCACTCGAAATCGGCAGCCTAGTCTTCAGGATCCACGGCCTGGAAGACGGGCTCGCCCAAGCCTTGCGCCTGAGTGCCGGCACCCCGCCGCCGTCCCCGCCGCCCACCGACGATCTTGATCGCTTCTTCGATCCCTGAGGACCCATGACCCGCCTGATCATCCCCCTCCTGGTCGTCCTCGCGTGTGGCGCCTGCGCTCGCGTGAAGGTCGACCCGATCCACATCACCATCGACATCAACATCAAGGTCGACCGCGCCCTAGACGATTTCTTCGCCGCAGTCAAGGCTCCCGCGCCGGCCTTATCCTCCACCCACGCCACCAGCCTGTGAGGTCCACCATGCTTGCCCTACGCCCCCTGTTGATCGCCCTTATCCTGGCCCTGGCCCCGGTCGTGATGACCTGCGCCGCTGACACCAAGGAAACCCTCCAGGTCGCCTTCTCGGCCCGGGCCACCGCCCTGCTGGCCGCCAAGACAGCCGGCACCCTGGGCGAAACCACGGCCGGACTGCTGGCCGTGCCCACCGGCGTCACGGCCGATGATGCCGCCAAAAAACTGCTGACCGACGAGAACCTCGACCGCCAAGCCCTCTTCAAGCTGCTGGCGACCGAGACCAGCGCCACTGAAGCGGTGGTCGCCGAACGCTTCGCTCGCCGCGTCTATCAAGAGGCCGCGGCCGGAATGTGGCTGCAGAAGAAGGACGGGGCCTGGCTGAAGAAGTGAGCCTGTAAGCGGTGAAGTGGCGCTGACACTCATCCTCCTTGCTCGGGCGCACCGTGGCGGCGACAACGATGCTCACCGCATGAAGAGAATCTATCCCCTGGGACCGCGGTTCTCCAGAACCGCTGCCTTCAGGTCGTGCGACACCAAGGCCGGCCCTGGAGGGCCGCGGTCCCAGGGGACAACAGCGCGATGACGTCGCCTGCCCCCGAGAGAGGGCTGTTCCCTGGGAGGGCTGTCCCCTGGGACCGCGGTTCTCCAGAACCGCTGCCTTCAGGTCGTTCGACACCAGGCCGGCCCTGGAGGGCCGCGGTCCCAGGGGACAACAGCGCGATGTCGACGGCTGTCCCCTGAGAGGGCTGTCCCCTGGGAGGGCTGTCCCCTGGGACCGCGGTTCTCCAGCACCGCTGCCTTTAGGTCGTTCGACACCAGGCCGGCCCTGGAGGGCCGCGGTCCCAGGGGACAACAGCGCGATGTCGACGGCTGTCCCCTTTGCCGCCCACACTAAACTCACGCGCCGAGATACGCCTCGCGCACCCGCGGATCCTGGTGCAGGTCCGCGGCGCTGCCGGACAAGACCAGATGGCCGGTCTCCAAAACGTAGCCGCGACTGGCCAGACTTAGGGCGAGATGCGCATCCTGCTCGACCAGCAGGATGGGCAGGCCGTCGGCCGCCAACTGGCGGATGACCAGGGCCAGGCGCTCCACCACCTGCGGCGCCACGCCCATCGACGGTTCATCCAACAGTAGCAGCTTCGGCGCAGTCAGCAGCGCCCGCCCGATGGCCAGCATCTGCTGCTCGCCGCCGGACAGGGTTCCACCGCTTTGCCGCCGGCGGTCGGCCAGCACCGGGAACAAGGCATAGACCCGTTCAAGGTCCCTGGCCACCTGGGCGGCATCGCGGCGCAGGAAGGCGCCCATGCGCAGATTCTCGGCCACCGACAGATTGGCAAAAATGCGCCGACCTTCCGGCACCAGCACTAGGCCGGCGGCGGCATTGCGGTGGGCCGACGCGTGGGTCGCGTCCTGGCCCAAAAATGTCACCCGCCCGGCGCTGGCATGATGGACGCCGGCGACGCACAGCAGCGTGGTGGTCTTGCCCGCGCCATTGCCGCCAAGCAAGCAGACCACTTCCCCGGCATTGACCGTCAGATCCACGCCGTGGAGCACTTGAATGGGGCCATAGTGGGCCTTGATGCCTGAGAGGGTCAGCACCGGCGCGACGACGGCGGGTGGAAGTGCAGCAGCGGCGACCGTCGCCGCCACGCCGCCCCCCAGATACGCGGCCACCACCCGCGGATCCGCCTGCACCGCTGCCGGCGTGCCCTGGGCCAGCACCCGACCGTGTTGCAGCACCACCACTTGGTCGCTGACCGCCATGACTACGCGCATGTGATGCTCGATCAGCAGCACCGTGATGCCCTGGTCGCGGATGGTGCGGATCAGCTCGGTGAGGGCATCGGCTTCGCTCGGATTCATGCCCGCGGCCGGCTCGTCCAGCAGCAATAGGCGCGGCTTGGTGGCCAAGGCCCGGGCGATCTCCAGCCGGCGCTGATGTCCATAGGGCAGGCTGCCCGCGGGCCGTTGGGCAACCTCCGTCAGACCCACCACCGCCAGGGCCGCACGGGCGGCGGCAGTGGCGGCGTGTTCATCGGCGAAATGGCGCGGCAGGCGCAGCGCCGCAGCTATCCCGCCACCACGCAAATGGCGATGCGCGCCGATGCGTACGTTGTCCAGCACCGATAGATCACGGAACAGGCGGATGTTCTGGAAGGTGCGGCCCAGCCCGGCGGCGCAGGCCAGCTCGCAACGCCGACGTGCGCGCCACCAGTTCACGGACGCACCGCTGAAACCCACGATCATGCCGATCAGGCCAGCCCACCAACTTAATGTGGAGGACCACAGCACCAGCACTGCCGCCGCGGCACCATGTGACCAGGTGAACGGCGCCGGTTCGTCGGCCGTGAAGGCTGCCCACGCCGCCAGGATCTCAGCGCCCAGCGCGGTGCCCAGGCCGGTGGCCACCGCCACCAGCAGCCAGCGGGCGACAACCCGCCACGTCACCGGCTCGGCCAGCAGCCGGCCCGCCAAGCGCACCGTGCCGGTACTAGCTGGGTGGATTCCGGTAATGGCGTTGAACAGGCTGGTCTTCCCCGCGCCATTCGGACCGATGACGCTGACAATGGCGCCGGCCGCGACATTGAAGGACACGTCGTCGACTGCGGTCAGTCCACCAAAGCGGACCGTGAGGCCCTCGACCTGCAGCAGTGGCGTAGTCATAGCACGCCCTCGCGCTGCTCTTCCGGATCGTGGTCCTCGGGATCGTGGTGCAGCTCGGCTTGAACCTCCCGCGCGGGCACCAGGCCCTCGGGACGACAGCGCATCATCACCACCAGGACCAGGCCGAAAATCATGAACTTCCAATTATTGGCATCGAGCAGCGGATGGGCCTCGGCCCCACCGCCCAACAAACGCGTGATCAGCGGCAGGCCGACCTGATTGAAGCCCATGATCGCCGCCGAGCCCACCAGCACGCCTGCCACGCTGCCCATGCCGCCCAGCACCACGATGCACAGCACGATGATCGACATCTGAAAATCGTAGGTCGCCGGTTCGACCCCGGTCGAGAAACTGGCCATCATGGCTCCGCCCAAGGCGCAGAAGGCCGAGCCGAAGGCGAAGGCGCTGCGTTTGGCGGCCGCGGCCTCGACGCCCATGGCCCGGGCCGCCAACTCATCCTCGCGCACCGCTGTCCAGGCCCGGCCCAGGCGGCTGCGCCGCAGGTTCAGGTTCACCACCACCACCACCGCCAGGATCAGCAGATAAAGCCACCAACTGGCCGCTGGCTCGGTCGGGCCCGGGGTCCACGGCCCAAGGGCCGGGGGCGGCAGCGGATTGATGCCCTGCGGCCCCTTGGTGATCGGCGCCAGGTTCTTGAGCAGCTCCTTCACGATTTCGCCGCAGCCCAGGGTCACCACCGCCAAGTAGTCACCACGCAGACGCATGGTCGGCAGAGCCAGCAGCAGACCGGCCAGCGCACCGGCCCCGGTAGCCAGGCCCAGGCCGCACCAGAAGCCTACCTGAAAGGGATAGGCCGGCGCCGTGAGGATGGCGAAGGCATAGGCTCCGACGGCCATGAACGCCGCCGCGCCCAGATGCAGCAGGCCTGTGAACCCCACCACGATGTTCAGCCCAAGGGCGACAATGGCGAACGTCAGCACCGGAACCAATTGCCCGGTGACGCGGAACTGAGGCAGCAGCAGATGATCGACCACCGGCACCAGCGCGGCCAGGGCGAGGGCGAGGAACCAGCCGTACCCGGCGCGACGACGAAGCACGCGGGTCGTCAGATTCATACCTTCTCCCTCACCCGCACGCCCAGCAGCCCGTTCGGCCGGAAGACCAGCACCAGGATCAGGACCGAGAAGACCACCGCGTTGGTCCAGTCCGAGCCCAGCCAGAAGCCGGCATAGGCCTGGACCAGGCCAATGATCACCCCACCCAGCACCGCCCCGGGCAGATTGCCGATGCCGCCCAGCACGGCGGCGGTGAAGGCCATCAAGCCCAGGTAATACCCCATCTGGAACTGCACTGAGCCATTGTAGACCACATAGACCACCGCAGCGACGCCGGCCAGGGCGCCGCCAATGGCGAAGGTCACCCCGATCACCCGATCCACGTCGATGCCCATCAACCGGGCCGCCACCGGATTCTGCGCCACGGCCCGCATCGCGGTACCCAGCCGGGTAGAGCGGATGAACCAGGTCAGCACCGCCATCAACGGCAGGGTCACGCCGGCGACCAACACTTCCCGCGGGGCGATATATACGCTCGCGCCGTCGCCCAAAAGATTGACCGAGCTCAGCAGATCCGGCACCGATTTCTGCGACGACGGCGCGCTGCCGCCACCAAACACGTCCATCGGCAGGGCGCCCCACACCAGCCCGATATTCTTCAGGATGAAAGCCATGCCCAGCGCGGTGACCAGCACCGTCAGTTTGGGCGCATGCCGCAGCGGCCGATAGGCGATCTGGTCCACTCCCCAGGCGACGCCCGCCCCGAAGGCCGCGCACGCCACCAGCAACACCGGCAGCGCCAACCAGGCATTGCCCGGATGAAAGCCACAGGCACCGATCACGGTCAAGGCCAGGAACGCCGCCAACATCACCACGCTGCCATGGGCGAAATTGATCAGCTCGATGATGCCATAGATCATGGTGTAGCCGAGGGCCACCAGTGCGAAGATCAGGCCATTGGCCAGCCCATCGACCATGAGTTGGAGGAAGAGCGCGAGGGTCATGGGACAACCGTCGCGGGGTCGCGGGGTCGCGGGGTCGCGGGGTCGACAGCCAGATTGCCACCGGGCAGGACGCGGCGGGTGTTCGTGACTCCGCGACCCCGCGACCCCGCGACCTCGCGACGGCTGTCCAGATTCATTCGCCCAAAATCTTAGCGAACTCGAACTTGCCGTTCTTCACGATGTTCCCGCTGACGGTGCGCAGGGTGGTGTCGCCATTGGCGTCGAAGGACCAGGTGCCAAGCACACCGGCATAATCCTTGGTGGCGGCCAGGGCGGCGATCAGGGCAGCACGATCCTTCTTGCCGGCGCGCTTGAGGGCATCGATGACCACGGCGGCGGACTCATACCCATAGGCGGCATAGCTCTCGGGTTCGATCTTGAACTTGGCGCGGTACTGCTGGGCGAACTTCTGGCCGGCGCCCTGCAGTTGGTCGGCGGGCACGCCACCGAAGGTGATCAGCGCGCGGTCCTCAAGCGCCTCGGCGCCCGCACCGGTGATCAGCGACTCGGTAAAGCAGCCGTCGGGCATCATCAGCTTGGCCTTCACCCCGGACGCGTGCAGGTCCTTGGCAAGCTGGGGCGCCTTGGTGTCGACGGTGGCGCCGAAGAACACCAGGCCCGCACCGCTGGCGCGGATCTTGGTCACCAGGGAACGGAAATTAGCCGAGGCGGTGTCGATGCCCTCGTAGCCTGCCACTTCGATCTTCATCGCCAAGACCTGATCGCGATAGAAGCGGGCGATGGACTCGCCATAGGCCTCCTTGTCATGCAGGATGAAGACCTTGGTGATGCCAAGGTCCCTGGTCCAAACCGCGCCACCAGCGCTCTGGATGTCATCGGCAGGCACCACGCGGAAATA
>JBBQTJ010000058.1:0-13576 GCA_038213315.1 Planctomycetota bacterium | reverse complement strand
TGACAACTGGTGCAAGGCGCGGGCGACCAACTCCTTGCCGGTGCCGCTCTCGCCGCTGATCAGCACGGTGGTCGACGATCCGGCGATCGCCGGCAACACGTCCAGCACCCGGCGCATGGCGGGGCTGATCGCCACCAGATCGCCGAGTTGGACATCCTTGCGGATCGCCTTGCGCAGCGCGTCCTCGTGGCGCAGATCGCGAAAGGTTTCGACTCCGCCGACCACCTGGCCGTCAGGACCGTGCAGCAGATTGGTGGACACGCTCACCGGCCGGCGACTGCCGTCCGCGTCGATGATCTCGATACGCCGGCAATGGATGGCTTCGCCGCGTTCCATGGTCTCGCGCAGGGCGCAGTGGCCGTCACAGACCGAGGCGCGGAACACGGCTCGGCAGGGCTGGCCGATGGCCTCGGCGCGGGTGATGCCGGTGATGGTCTCGGCGGCGCGGTTGAACGAGGTGATGCGCCATTGGGCATCCACGGTGAAAACACCCTCAGAAATGGCGTCAAGGATGGCTACGTGCTGGCGGGGCGAATCGCTGCTTGCCTGTTTTGCACACATGCTCATAACTCTGCCATGGTCCGACCGCAGTGCCAGCGCCGGATCGCCGGCCGCCCCCGTGTCCAGGTGTTCAAGCCTCGGGGCGTACCCATGCATGAGTTGACCGAGGTCCACCTTAGTGCCGATGGCTGGGAGGCCCTGCGTCTGTGCGATCACGAGGGCCTGGAGCATGCCGAGGCTGCCGATCGCATGGGGGTCTCGCGCCCGACCGTCAGCCGCATCCTGGAGCGCGCCCGCAAGGCCGTGGCCAAGGCCCTGGTCGAGGGCTGCTCACTCGTCATCGACCAGCCTGCGGACGCGGCCCAGGAGTGCGCCGACTGCCGTGGCTCTTGGCCGGGACCCGCCTCGCTGACCCGTTGTCCTGCCTGCGGCAGTTGCTGCATGCACCTCGTCCTCAACCCCACTGGCGCCCGTTCCGCGACGCCGACCGCATCGGAGACCCGATCATGACGTCCACCATCGCATCCATCGCCATCGCCACCTCACCAGACGGCAAGCAGGTCGCCCGCTTCGGCCACGATTTCCCGCTGCTGGCCATCGACGCTGCCGGCACGCGCAGCCAGCGTTCGGCCGAGGGCTGCTGCGGCGCCCTGGCCCAGGCGGTGGCCGACTGCGACGTGGTGATCTGCACCGCCATCGGGCGTGGTGCGGCCGGCCATCTTGCCCAGGCTGGCGTGCGCTTGGCAATCGTGCCCGAAGGCACCCTGGTCGATGTGGTCATGGCCCAGCACCGGGCGGGGACGCTGGCGATCGGCGGCGAGGCCAGCGCCTGCGATCACGGCCATCACCACGCTCAGGATCACGGCCATGCCGACCATGCGTGCGGCCGCTAGTCTTCAGCGTCGCTTCAGGATGGCTTGGATGATGACCGGCGTACCCCGACCCAAGGAGGTCATCATGGTTCGCATCATCATCCCCACCATCCTCGCGCTTTGCGCCAGCATCGCGCCTGCCGCCGAGGCTACGCCCAAGCCGGCGGTCCCGGCCGACGGCCAGACCGTCACCTGCCCACTGGGCAATGTGCCCGGTTCAGGTCAGGGCCAAAACGCCGGCCAGGGCCAGGGAAAGAGCCAAGGCCTACGCAAACGCGACGGCAGCGGGGCGTGCCAGGGACTTGGCGCTGGCTGCGGCAAGGGCCAGGGCAAAGGTCAGGGCAAGCGCCTGCGTGACGGCTCCTGCCTGATCCCACCGACGAATGGCTGATCTCCGGCTATGCGCCTCCTCGTCATCGAAGACTATGCGCCGCTGCGCGTCGCTCTCTCCGCCTACCTGCGGGAAGAGGGCTGCGCCGTGGATGCGGCGGTCGACGGCGAGGAGGGTTGGTGGCATGCCCAGGACGCGGTCTACGACGCCATTATTTTGGACCGGCAATTGCCGCGCCTGTCGGGCGACGAGATCCTGCGCCGCCTGCGTGCGGCGGGGCGCCGCGATCCCGTGCTCATGCTTACCGCCCGCGGCGAGGTGCCGGAGCGGATCGCAGGACTCGAAGCCGGCGCCGACGACTACCTAGTCAAACCGGTGGCGTTGCCGGAACTGCTCGCCCGCCTGAAGGCCCTGGTGCGCCGGTCCTCGGGCGCGGTCCAAAACACCATTACGGTCGGACCCCTGCAGGTGGATACCGGCCGCCGTCAAGCCGCGGTCGGAGCGCGGGTCCTTGACCTCACCGCCAAGGAGTGGTGCCTGTTGGAGCATCTGGTCCATCACGTCGGCACGGTGGTGCCCCGCGATGCGCTGTGGGAGCACTGCTACGACTTCAACGAGGAGCCCAATCCCAACCGCATCGAGGTCCATCTGGCCAACCTGCGGCGGAAGCTGTCTGCGGCCGGTGCCGATGGCCTGATCACCAACCGGCGCGGTCTAGGCTATGTCCTGGATGCGGCGCCATGATTTCGATCCGCCGTCGCCTATTGTTGGGGACGGTGCTGGCCGTGGCGCTGAGTTCGGCCGTCGCCTCGGGCGCGGCCTGGTTCAGCGTGCGGGCCCACCTGATCGCGGCGGCAGACACTGACCTACGTGCCGACGCGGAACGCCTCCTGTCGCAACTGCGGCAGCGCGGTGATGAGCTGCATTGGGCCGGCATGGGAATGGGGAATGCCACGGCTGCCAGTCCGGAAGGATGGTGGGTGGTCGTGGACGAGCGCGGTTCCGTGCGCTTGTCGTCACCAGGTGGGGCTGCTATCGCCCAGACTGCCAATGGCCCGACGACCATGCCCGATGGCCGGCCGGGACGGATCGGCCATGCCACGGGAACGGTGACGGCGGTCGGAGGGCGTGGTCGCTGGGGCAGCGAGGCGCCCGGTGGAAACAACACCCTGACGTGCCGGGTCGCCAAGGCGGATACCGCGCTGCAGGGCACTCTGAGCGCGGTGGCCTGGGCGCTGGGCACCGCGACAGCCGTCGCCGCCATCCTGGCCGGCTTCGCCGCCCTGGTGCTGGTGCGTACGGTGATCCGGCCGGTCGATCGCATTGCCCAGGCCATCGCCGCGTCCAGGCCCGAGGACGAGCGGATCGCGGTTGAGGCCGATTCTGTGCCGTGCGAACTGCGGGGGATGGTTGAGCGTGCCGATGCCTTCCTTGCCGCTGCCCACGACCTGCTGCAACGCGAACGGCGCACCGCCGGCAACATCGCCCACGAACTCCGCACGCCGCTCGCTGGCCTGGCCGCCACCATCGACCATGCCTTGGCCCGAGAACGGGACGGGGCTGAATACCGCCAGGCGTTGGCGCGCAGCCGGGCGGTGGTGACCGATACGATTCACATGGTCGAGCGGCTCCTGCTACTTACCCGCTTGGAATCCGGCCGGGAACCGGCGCGACGCGAGAACATCAAAATCAGGGCCGCCCTGATGGCCGCACTGGCTGGGGTATCTGCCGAAGCCCGGCAACGCGGCATCGTGCTGCCGGAAGTCTCGGGGATTTCAGCGCAGCAGGCTGCCGGTGACCCGGATCATCTAGGACTGGTCCTGCGCAACCTGCTCGACAACGCCGTTTCGCACGCAGTTGATGGATCGGCGGTCACCGTGACCTTCGAGCAGCACGCTGCCGATGTGGTCCTGCGTATCGCCAATCCGGCGCCAACCCTGTCGCCAGATCAAGTCGCGCAACTGGCCGAGCCGTTCTTTCGCGGCGACGGCGGACGTGGTGCGACTGGCCGCCACGCGGGCCTGGGCTTGGCGCTCTGTCGGCGATTGGCTTCCCTGAACGGCTGGGACATCGCCTGCACCAGCGAAGCTGGGGTGTTCACCTCGTTAGTGCGCATGCCAGTACCCCGCGTTCGTTTTTAGTTTTCGGATGTGCCTCGCCATCCCGTCACCTGAAGGGCATCGTCACGCTGCGATGACCGTCCCGACCGGGCGGCGAACCGGATAAGGCAGCAGCGGGCCATAGCCGAAGCGCATGACGAGGTCGGGGCGGCGGCCTGACATGCCGACAAGCGCAGCTAGTTCTGGTCGCAGAGCGGCAACTTCGACCGGTTGATTAACGAAGGCGCATTTGAGGCCGAGCGCGGTTGCCTGGAGCGCAAAGCGTTGGCAGGCCCGGCCCGCCAATACCCAATGCTCTTGATTGGCTTGGGCGCCGACAAAAATCGCGAGGCCGGCAGATGAGCGCAGTTGGCTGGCATATTTATCGTTCTCGGACTTGGCCGTGACCAGCTGGCCGAAGGCGCAGTGGCCGAGCCAGTCCGGTAGCGTCGGCGCGCCACTCGCCGCGCTGTAAAGGCCGTCGCCCGACCTGAGTGCTTCCCGAGGGCTGAAACGGAGCCACGATTTCAGTTCGCGGATAAAGGCCGGGTCACCCATTTGAGCATTGTTTCCGGCCATGACGAGATCGCGGATCTGGTCCATCCGCAGCCGGTCGGTGATCAGGACCACGTCGACGCCGGACATTGCCGCCGCGGCGGCGAGCGTTTGCAGATCGGCCGCGCTGACCGCTCGACCGTCATAGTCGGCCCGGGTCGATTGTCGCCGAGGAATCGCGTCAAACAGCACCGAGCCGGCGGGGGCCGCAGCGCGGTGCGTGAAGCTGATCGATCCGTTGGCGTCATCGAAGCGCAGTTCACCAGGACGACCCCGCGCGGTCGCGGCCAAGGCCAGGGTTTCGGCGGCGCAACCCAGGCTTACGTAAACGTGGTGGTCGTCAGGGTCCACCACCGGCGTACGGCGCGAGAAGTCCGGCCGGATCACGATGTGATCCGGGGCAAGAGCGAACCTCCAAGGCTGCGTGTTGTGGCCGTTCGGTGCGAGCGTCGCGTAGCGGATCAACTCCAGCGTTTCGGGTTGGGCCGACAGCAGCGCCCGCAGCGCTTGAGCAGCATCATTGTAATCGGATAACGAACCAAACTGTCTGACTCCGACATAGGTTGCCCCGGCGGCAAGCGCCACGAGGCTTCCGCCACCAATCATGATTTGCCAACTGTTCATTGCGAGAACCAGCCCATTCTGCCTGTATTCGATGATGAGGGTTTCACAGCGTGACTTTAGTGAGGATGGAATCAGCCATTTTTTATGAGCTGAAATCGTGCCGTGAGTGGTCCAGCTGGACGTCAGCAGCATTCCATGAGAGGTGGGCATTCAACCAGGTCATCACCAGGGCATTCGGCTACCGTGGGCGATCGCACTACCAGACGCTCGCCGCGACCACCAAACAGGGGTTTCAAGCCTTGCAGCCCATCTCTTCAGGCGCCCTCCCAAGCACTCAGACAGCAGATGGTTCGCTTGGTGCTGGTGCGGATTCGCTTTGTTCGGTGAAAGGAAACCACCCACGGTGGGTTCTGCGATCCTGTGAGTGCTCTGCAATCGGCAGGGAAGACCGCTGGCGGCGCTGCCAATTGCACGATCACATCGTTCAACAACGGGATCCGGTCACTCAGCTCACATGCTTTCAGGGATAGTGTCCCACCAGCAGAGCATGGAGAGCGAGTCGTCCGAACTGATCGGAGTCTGAGCCTTGCCCAGACACGGGTGCAACCACGGTGGATGCCATGAGCTACCTGGATGATCCGCCGGTCTAATTCGCTGCCGAGCGCACGCTCCTGGCCTGGATCCGCACCGGTATCACCACCATCGGCCTGGGGTTCGTGGTCGCCAAGTTGGGACGCTTCTTGCGCTACATCGCGCCGCACGACCCGATCCCTGTCCACAAGCCCGGACTCTCGCTGGCGATCGGCATCGTCATGGTCGTGTTGGGCACGCTGACCTGCCTGGGCGCAGCGATCCAGTTCCAGCGCTTCGTGAAGACGCTCTGAGAGAGCAGGAACTGCCACCGCCACGCCTACGCTGCCGATGACCTGCCGTTGGGCTAGGTCGTCGGTGATGATCCCGCACTTAGGCGCAGGGCGACATTCTTGGTCAGTAGATCCAGCCGAGGCTGACACCATGCCCGTCGCGAAGTAGCCATCGCTGACATAGGTGCTGCCGGCGGCCAGCAGGACAAGGGTAGGGGCGATGAGGGGTGTCGCATGGGGTGGGGCCTGGGTGGATACCTCCTATTGATTCTAATATATGATGAGTTAGATATCCAGATATCATGATTAAGCCAAGCATGGTCCTCGTTAAGCGTGGAGGAGACTCGTTCGGCGACCCATTTGAGGGCATCGACCTCGTTCGGGTCAGCGAATGCCTGCGCGCGCTGGCCCATGCAGATCGCTTGCGTCTGATCGCGATCCTCCTGCGCGAAGAGTTGCCGGTCGGCGAACTGGCCGAACGTGTCGGCCTGCAGCAACCGACGACCAGCGGCCACCTGCGCATGCTTCAATCCCGGGGCATGCTGACCTGCCGTCGGGATGGACACCGCATCCTCTACCGGGTGGCGACGCCGGCCTTGGCGGACATCTGCACCTGCATTCGTACGCATTTCGCGCCCTGCCCCATCGCCGGACCCGTGGCCGAGCTGGCGAAGCGCCTGCCGTCCAAGGGCTCCAAATGACGAACAACGTCTCGCGTCGCCAGTTCCTCAAGATCTCAACCAGTCTCTTGGCGGCAGCCGGCCTTGGCAGCATGTTCCTGGCTTCCGGCGGCCTGGGTGCTGCCGAAGCGGAGAGTTTGGCTCGCAATGACGGTGATGGCATCCGCACGATCCCGACCTTCTGCGACATCTGCTTCTGGAAGTGCGGAGCCATCGCCAGCGTGCGCAATGGCAAGCTCTGGAAGCTCGAAGGCAATCCGCTTGATCCCCTCTGCCGCGGACGCCTGTGCCCGCGTGGCACCGGTGGGGTCGGCGCCCATATCGATCCCGATCGCCTGGTGAAGCCCCTGCTGCGGGCCAAGGTCCGCGGCGAGGAGCAGTGGAATGTGGTGTCCTGGGACGACGCCCTCGGGTTCACGGCCGAGAAGATGCAGGGCATCAAGGCCAAGTACGGCCCCGAGGCGATGGCTCTGTTCGCCCACGGCATCGGCGGGACTTTTCTCAAGCACACGATCAAAGCCTTCGGCTCGCAGAACATCGCCGCACCCAGCTTCGCGCAGTGCCGCGGTCCGCGCGATGTCGGCTTCCGCCTGACCTTCGGTGAGGATCCGGGTTCGCCCGAGCGCACCGACATCGCCAATGCCCGCTGCCTGGTGCTGATCGGCTCGCACCTGGGCGAAAACATGCACAACAGCCAGGTGCAGGAGTTCGCCGAGGCGGTCGCCAAGGGCTGCACGGTGATCTGCGCCGATCCACGCTTCTCCACCGCCGCCTCCAAGGCGCAGTGGTGGCTGCCGGTCAAGCCGGGCAGCGACACCGCCCTGCTGCTGGCGTGGATGCAGGTGCTGGTCAACGAGAAGCTCTATGACGTCGAGTATGTTCAGAAGAACGGCTACGGCTTTGAGCAGTTCGCCGCCGCGATCGCCGCTTGCACCCCGGAGTGGGCCTACGTCGAGACCGGCATCCAGCCGGAGGTCATCCGCGCCACTGCGCGGGCCATGGCGCAGCACCGCCCCGCGACGCTGGTTCACCCCGGTCGTCATTCCAACTGGTATGGCAACGACGCCCAGCGCTCGCGCGCCATCGCCCTGCTCAACGCCCTGCTGGGTTCGTGGGGTCGCAAGGGGGGCTTCTACGTCCCGGCGATGATGGACCTGCCGCCCTATCCCTATCCGGCCTACCCCAAGCCGGCCAAGCCGAAGGTCGACAATCCGGGAAAGAAATATCCCTTCGCGCATGAGACCATCACCACCGGCATCCGCGAGGCGACCATCACCGGCAATCCCTACCCGGTCAAAGGCTGGATGGTCTACGCCACCAACCTGATGCATGCCCTGCCCAACGAGGCGGAGACCATCAAGGCCATCCAGAACCTGGATCTGCTGGCGGTGTGCGACGTCATCCCCAGCGAGACGGCCGGCTGGGCGGATGTGGTCCTGCCAGAATGCACCTATCTGGAACGCTACGATGAGTTGAACCCGGAACTGTTCCGCGACCCCTTCATCGCCTTGCGCCAACCGGTGGTGCCGGCCCCGGGTGACCAGAAGCCCAACTGGTGGATCGCGCGGGAACTCGGGCTGAAACTCGGCCTGGAGTCCTATTATCCCTGGAAGGACATCGAGGAGTACCTGGGGACGCGGCTGGCCAAGGGCGGCTATGACTTCGCTGCGCTCAAGCGCGATGGCATCATCCGTGGGCCCAAGTCGCCCAACTACATCGAGGATGGCGCCACGGTCGAGTTCGGCACGCCGAGCGGCAAGATCGAGTTCTGGTCGCAGCAACTGGCTGATCACGGCTTCGATCCGGTGCCGAAGTACGAGCCGCCCTTGCCCAATCCGCCAGGCAGCTTCCGGCTACTCTATGGCCGAGCCCCGATGCATTCGTTCAGCCGCACGCAGACCAACCCGCTGCTGCATGACCTGATGTCTGAGAACGTGGTGTGGGTTAACGCCGTCGAGGCCAAGCGCCTGGGCCTCAAGTCGGGCGACCGCGTGCGCCTGCGCAACCAGGACGGGGTGCTCAGCGATTCACTTCCGGTCAAGGCGACGGAGCGCATCCGGCCCGACTGCGTCTACATGGTGCATGGCTTCGGCCATACCGCCAAAGGCCTGAAGCGCGCTTACCGCAAGGGCGCGAGCGACAGCAAGCTGCAGACCCGCTATCAGACCGATCCGCTCATGGGTGGTACGGCGCTCAATAACAACTTCGTCACGATGGAGGCCATCTGATGGCCCGCCTCGCCATGGTCATCGACACCAAGCTGTGCGTCGGCTGCGCCGACTGCGTGGTGGCGTGCAAGACCGAGAACGATGTGCCCGAGGGATTCTGCCGCGACTGGATCGTGGAACAGGTACAAGGCACCTATCCGACCCCGCGCCTGGAGATCCGCTCTGAACGCTGCAACCACTGCGAATCCCCGCCGTGCGTTGGTTGCTGCCCGACCGGCGCCAGTCATGTCCATGACTACGGCGGCGTGGTGCTGGTCGACCATGACAAGTGCATCGGGTGCAAAGCCTGCCTGGCGGCTTGCCCCTACGACGCGCGCTATGTCCACCCCAAGGGGCATGTGGACAAGTGCACCTTCTGCATCCACCGGGTTGAGAAGGGCCAACTGCCAGCCTGCGTGTCGGTCTGTCCGACCCGCTGCATGCACTTCGGCGATGTCGATGATCCCGAAAGCGAGGTCGCCAAACTGCTGCGTTCGCGCCCCCACCACGACCTGCTACCGTCCGCGGGGACCGGGCCGCGCGTCTTCTACCTGACCTGAGCGCCCCATGGATGAGATCACCTCGACACGCCACAATCCCGGCCTCGATCCCGCGATGCACATCTGGGGCTGGGAAATCCCCGTCTACCTGTTCCTGGGTGGCCTGGTCGCCGGGCTGATGGTGCTGGCCGGCTACCACATCCTGAAGGCCCGCGGCCAGCAAGAGCGGGCCGCCTATCCCTACGCGCCCATGCTGGGGATCATCCTGCTCTCGCTGGGCATGAATGCGCTTTTTCTCGATCTCGCTAACAAGATCAACGTCTGGCGCCTCTATCTGACGTTTGAGCCGACCTCGCCGATGTCCTGGGGTTCGTGGATCCTGATGCTGGTCTATCCGGCCCTGATCGCGGCTGCCGTTCTGCATCCGCCCGAGCGGGTGCCCTTCGGCAATCGGCTGCTGGCCTTGGTGCGGACCTGGTCGGCGTGGATGCAGGCGCGTCCTCGCCTGGTGCAAGGCATCGGCATCGCCAATCTTGCCGGCGGCATCGCTCTGGGCATCTACACCGGCATTTTACTGGGTGCATTCGGAGCCAGACCACTGTGGAACAGCGCCATCCTGGGTCCGCTGTTCTTGTTCAGCGGTCTGTCGACGGCGGCGGCGCTGATGCACCTGCTGTCGATGATCAGCCAGAAAGGTGGCGCCTCCTTCGCTGATGCCACGCTGGCTGGCGTCTTCCGCCTGCTCAACCCGGATCGCGGCGGCCACGTCATGGTGCGGGCTGACGCGTCCTTCCTGACCATCGAACTGGGCATCATTATTCTCTGGCTGATCGGTCTGCTTACCGCCACGGCGGTCCACCACCAGGCTGCCGCACTACTGCTGGGCGGGCCCTATACGGCTGCCTTTTGGGGCGGGGTGATCATCGCCGGCATCCTGGTACCCCTGGTGCTCCAATACCTCGAACTGGCCGGGCGCATCCGGCATACTGCCATCCCCGCCATCCTCGTCCTGATCGGTGGCTTCGTTCTGCGCCTGGTCCTGGTTTCGGCCGGCCAGGCCAGCCATTGGTCCTGATACCCTCGTCACCACGGAATCCCCATGACTGACACCGACGTCCATCCGCCGCAGCCGCACATGAATCCCTACCTGGCCGGATTCGGCCTGGGTCTGGTGCTGCTGACCAGTTTCGTGGTCATGGGCTGGGGACTTGGCGCCTCCAGTGCCTTCGCCACCTGCTCGGCAACCTGCGTGGCGGCGGTGGCACCGGACTATGCCGCCCATAACGGATTCTTCAGCGAGTACGCGGGCAATCCGCTCAAGGACTGGCTGACCTGGGAGGTCCTGGGAGCCATCGTCGGCGGTATGGTCTCTGGCCTTATCGCCAACCGCAGCCGGCTGACAGTCGAGCACGGACCGCGTTGGAGCCGTGGCAAGCGCCTGATCTTCGCCTTCGCCGGCGGCATGGTGATGGCGGCAGGTGCCAAGATCGGTGGCGGCTGCACCAGCGGCCAGGCCCTGACCGGCGGCGCCCTGCTCAACCTCGGCAGTTGGGTGTTCATGTTCAGCGTCTTTGCCGGCGGCTACGCCGTGGCCTGGTTCTTCCGCAAGCAGTGGATCTGAAAGGCACACCATGGACGCACCCTTTTTCAAGTATGGCCTGTTCTCTGACGACGCCTCGCTGCTGGCGGCCTTCCTCATTGGTGGCGGTTTTGGTTTCTTCCTAGAGCGCGCCGGATTCGGCAGCGGCAAGAAGCTGGCTAGCCAGTTCTACTTCCGCGACATGTCCGTCCTCAAGGTCATGTTCACCGCCATCATCACCGCGATGGTCGGGCTCACGCTCCTGTCGCAGATGGGCCTCGTCGATCTGTCCCTGGTCACGCTCAAAGAGACGCGACTGCTCGCCAATCTCGTCGGCGGGCTGATCCTGGGCGTCGGCTTCGTCATCGGCGGCTATTGCCCGGGCACGTCCGTTGTGGCGGCGGCCACCGGCCGCATCGACGCCATGATCTACCTGGGCGGCATGTTCGCCGGCATGTTCGTCTTTGGCTTCGCCTATCCCACGCTGCAGCCGCTGGTCGAGTCGACGAGCATGGGGCAGGTCACCCTGCCAGTTTTTTTCCACATCCCCTACGGCATCCTGGTTCTTGGTGTCTGCCTGATGGCGGTCGGCATGTTCCTGGCCGCTGAGTGGGGCGAGATGAAAGTCGCAGGCGTCAGCCTGGAATCCCGCTCGCTGCTGGGCGGCAAGGGCCTGACTCCGGCCCGCATGGTCATCGGTGGCCTGGTACTGGCGGGACTGGTCGCCGCCATCGCCGGTGATCCCTACCGGGGCTCCAAGGCGACCGTGGACACCAAGGAACTGGCGCGGCTGGTCGATGGTAAGGCTGATCACATCCTGGCCCCGGACCTCGCTGACCGCCTGATCGCCGGCGACAACAGCTTCCGCCTGATCGACCTGCGTGAACCGCAGGAATACGCACGATACCACATCCCCGGAGCCGAGAACATCCCGCTGCCCAGCCTCGATCCCGCCGCGCTGCCCAAGGATGAAAGTTACATCATCTATTCGGATGGTGGTATCCACGGAGCCCAGGCCTGGGTGCTGCTGAAGGCGCACGGCCTGCGCGTCTACAGCCTGTTCATGGGTATGGATGGCTGGAAAGACGAGGTGCTGAACCCGGTGCTGCCGGCGCAACCGAAGCCCGACGAGTCCGCGGTGGTGGCCAAGCGTCTGCTGGTCGCCCGGCATTTCGGGGGGACGCCGCAGACACAGGGGGCGGCAGCGCCAGCATCGACGGTGCCGGTTCCGGTCCCTGAGCCGGCTCGGGTGCCCGCAGTTCCGGCCCCGGTCAATCCGGCTACGGCTCCAGCGCCGGCCGATGCCCCTCCTGCTGGCGACCCGGTCCCGAAGAAGAAGAAGCGCGAAGGCTGCTGATTCCATCCTATCCACCACGAGATCATCCATGCTTAATCCCTTCCTTTCCATCCCGTTCATTCTTGCCGCCATCCTGGCCGTCCCGCTGGCGGCCCAGGAAGCCGCTCCGGCCACCGCGGCCGCCCGGCCAGCCCAGGCCCAACAGCCAGGCAGCTACAGCGGACGTATCCTGATGCGCTCGAAAAAGGCCAAGACCATCTCGATTGAGGTCGGCAAGGGCGACAAGGCGGAGACCTTCACCCTGCGCCATGAGGATGCCACCAAGGGCCTGGAGCATGCCGTCGCCGATCTGCACGCGATCGTCCTCACCGAGTTGCGCGACGGCGAGGAGATGGTGGTTGAAGTGAAGCCCAAGATCGCCCCGATCCCCGAGGGCATCACCGATCTCGACACCGCTGCGGTGCAGGCGCTGCTCGCTGGCGCCACGCCCTTCCAGCTCATCGATTCGCGGCCACGCGGCCGCTGGCTGCAGGCCCACCTGCCGAAGTCGGTGTCGCTCCCCGACGATGAACTGCAAGAGAAAGGTGCCGCCGCCCTGCTGCCGGCCGACACCTCGCTGCCTCTGGTGTTCTACTGCGGTGGCGTGACCTGCGGGCTCAGCACCGCCTCGGCGAAGCTGGCGCGCGCCGCGGGCTACACGTCCGTGTCGGTCTATCAGGCAGGCGAGCCAGCGTGGAGCAAGGCCGGCAATCCGACCTACGCCGCGACCTCCTTCATCGCCGAGGATAACATCATCCTCATCGACCTGCGCGACCCGGCGGTGGTGGCCGCTGGCGCCATCGCCCGCGCCATTTCCGTCCCCGCTGCCGGCATCGCAGCGGCGGCTGAGGAGACCCTGCCAGTGCGTGCCCCCATCGTGCTCTATGGCGTAGACGACGCCCAGGGCATGGCGGCCCGCGAGATCCTGCTGAAGAACGAATTTAAGCGGGTATCGCTGGTCGAGGGTGGATTCACCGGCTGGAAAGCTGCTGGCGGCGGCACCGTCACCGGCCCGCTGCCGACCACGGTGGCATGGAAGCGCAAGCCGGTGAAGGGCGAGGTCGAGCTCGCGACCTTCCAGCAGGCGGTGGCCGGCGACCGCGCCGGAGTGGTCATCCTCGACATGCGCGGCCCGGCCGAACTCGCCGGCGGCACTGTGCCCGACGCGCTCAACATCCCGCTCGATCAGTTGGCGAAGCGCCTCACCGAGGTGCCCAAGGGGAAGAAGGTCTACGTCTTCTGCAACAGTGGCGCGCGTGCCGAGATGGCGGTGAAGGCTCTGGTCAAGCAGGGCTACGACGCCCGCTTCCTGGTTGCCGACATCGACTGCGAAGGCGGGAATTGCACTTTCAGCGAGTGAAGCGGGTGCGCCGGACGGCGATCAGGCCGGATCGCCGTCCCAGGCGGCGGCGACGGTCGGGCCGTGACGGGAGCTCTGGTCACGGGCGATGAACTGCACACCTCGTGAAACCACACCCGGATCAGCTGG
>JBBQTJ010000057.1:0-13608 GCA_038213315.1 Planctomycetota bacterium | reverse complement strand
CCGATGGCGATCCGGCCCAGGCCCTGACCATGGCCGGGGTGCCGATGGGCTCGCCGGCCTTCATGTCGCCCGAGCAGATCCGCAGCGCCCGGGACGTGACCCCCGCCGCCGATATCTACAGCCTGGGCGTGACCATCTGGTGCACCCTAGTGGGCGAGAAGCCGTTCACCGGGCGCAGCTCTGCCGAAGTGCTGGGCCGCATTCTGCGGGAAGAGCCACCGCCGCTGACCAGCCTGGTGGGCAATGTGCCGGCGGGCGTGGTCGACCTGGTCGCCGCGATGATGGCCAAGAATCCCGCCGATCGTCCGGCTGACGCCACCGCCCTGATCGCCGACATCGAAGCCACCCTGGCCGCGCCCATGGTGGTGCGTCCGCGCCGGCGCAGCCGCAGTGACCAGCATCGTCGCGCCACTGGCGGGGCTGGGCGCCGGGCGCTATGGATCGCCTTAGGCTTGGCAGCGTTGGTGGTCCTGACCGCAGCCTTCTTCGTCCTGCGTCCTTGACCGTGGTCGCGACCGTCGATTTCCACCTGCATACCCAGCGCAGCGATGGGGCGCTGACCTCGTCGGAACTGCGCGCGGCGGTGGTGGCGGCGGGCATTCAGCATTGGTCGGTCACCGACCACGATACCCTGGCTGCCTGGCGCGAACTGGCCGGTAGCCCCGGCCTGATTCCCGGGGTCGAGATCACCGCTGGCCATCTGGGCCGCGAGGTGCACGTGGTCGCCCTGGGCATCGACCCCGAGCATGCCGGCCTGACCGCACTGCTGACCGGCATCCGCGCCCAGCGCCGCGTGCGCCTGGCCGCGCTCATCGCCCGCCTGCCCGAGCGCCATCGCCATCTGACCCCCGACGACTGTGCCGACGGCCAAGCCGAAACCCTGGGCCGCAACCACCTGGCCCGCGTGCTGGTGGCCGCCGGCGCGGCCCGCACCATCTCCGACGTTTTCCGCCGCTGGCTGGGGGATGAGTACACCGTCGACTCCGACCTGCCCGCCTTTCCGCCCCTAGCCGAGGTGGTGGCGGTGATCCGCGCCGCCGGTGGCGTGGCCATCCTGGCCCACCCTGGTGTCTATGGCGCACTTCCGCTGGTGCGCGAGCTGGCCAGTCAGTGCGACGGCCTCGAAGTCCGCGCCCCGGGCCTGGAGCCGACCCTGCGCGACGGCTGCGAAGCCCTGGCCAAGGAGCTGGACCTGTTCATGAGCGTCGGCAGCGACCTGCACTTCCTCGGCCAGCGCAAACCAGGCTGCTACGGCGGCGAAGCCTTGGTGGCGCGCCTGGTGGCGCGGGTGGTGCGGTAAGGCTGGATGGAAAGCGGACAGGCCACCAAGTGGCGTGTCTCATCGCTGCATTTCTGCAGCCCCCTGGGACCGCGGCCCTCCAGGGCCGGCCTTGCTCTCGACTTGCAGGCAAGCGGTTCCGGAGAACCGCGGTCCGGGTGAACAGCCACGTCATCGCGCTGCCTTCCCCTGGGACCGCGGCCCTCCAGGGCCGGCCTCAGAGTCGAATACCCCGAAGGCAGCGGTTCTGGAGAACCGCGGTCCGGGTGAACAGTCGGCGTCCTCTGGTCGTGCAGGCGTCGGGTTGATCTACGTCAGAAATTACCGGCGCCTGCGGCGCTGGTCGCCGATTGGAGTTCTGGCGCTACGGGCAACTGCGGTCGGCCTGGGCGGCGGTACCAGGCTGCCAGGCCCTTATAGGCGAGCTGCAGGCCACTGTCTTTCGGGTGGGCCTGGGCGGCGGCGTCCAAGGCGGGCAGGCCGTGGGCCAGATCGCCACGCGACAACAGGTACAGGGCCTGGATGGGCGGCAGCAGCAGACGCTGTTCATCGGGCTTGGCGGATTCCTCGACGGCCGACCACGGTCCGCTGTTTTCATACCAGGCGATGATGGCGTTCACGCCGGCCGACCGTCGATTGATTGGTCCATCAAGACAAGCGGACAGTTTTTCCTGACGGGTTCCTTGTGGTTCAATGCATCGGCGCAGTCCTTCGTGGAGCGCGATGTACTCATTCCATGTCCAGAAGCTGGCGCACCAGCCCTTCTCTTTCGCATAGGCAAAATAGTCGAGGGAAGCCAGGGCTTCGACGGGCTGTTGCTCAGCCAGTGCTGCTAGAGTGCGGATGGCACAAAGGCTATTGGAGGACCAGCCCAGCGGCTTCGGTGAGGCGAGCAGGAACCCGCCCGGATCCTTCCCGGGGACCATATTGAGCAAGGCGTGAACCACATTCCCATCGGGGATACCATCTTTTTCGATGAGTTTCACCAGCAGCGAATAGTCTGGTGGCGTCGCCTGTATGCAGGCCAAGAGGATTTTCGTGCCATCCACATCAACGTTGTCCTCCTGCAACGTTAGCAGTTCCTGCGCGCCCTGGGCATAGCTGCCGCAGGCCATCGCTTCCAAGGCAGCACTGTATCTGGCACCGGGGCTCCAGGGAACGCGTTTGCTGTATTCACGCCACCCACGGGGTGAGAGCGACAGCTGCAGATCGGAGGAGCCCGTATAGGTGAATAATTCCGCGGCGAGGCCGGGCTGACCATCATGGCTCAAGGCCGTCGCGGGCACTAGGCTGGCCGTCTTATCGTCGGGCCCCTGCCACAAAAGTTGGCAGCCCAGACCGCCGACCGAATTCCAGAACTCGGCCCGCAGCGGGAAGCGGCCTGGTCCGGTGCAGCGGAGCCAGGTCTGCTGCATGCCATGCTGTCCTGGATTATCGGAGCGCTTGTCGCCGACCACCAAGCGGGAGCCATCATCGGAAGCGATGAAGATGGTCCATGTGCCGGGTCGCGGCAAGGTGAGTTCGCCGCTCCAGCGGATGCCGGCGTATTCATCCGGCATGCCCCGTTCGGTCAGGGGGGCCTGCACATTGATGACGGCATCAATCCAGGTGGCGGCGGCGGAGGCAGAAGTTGGCGTGAACAGTGGCACAGCAGGATCGAGCATATTCTCGGCGGCCTTCACCTCGGTGTGCCAGGGGCAACGTTGTTGGAGCCAAGCGAGTTGCGGGTACAGCGCCCAGGCGGTGCCGCTGCGCGCTGCGGCCTGCGCCAGGATCACCAGTCCGCGGGGGTCTTGCGCGGGACGCCTGGCGATGACGTCAAGTACCGCACCAGCACCCTGGCGTCCCTGCCGCATGGCGATGCGGTAGGCAATCTCCGCCGCCAGGGCCGGGGAGCGGGCTACCGACGACGTCGGTTCATCGAGTGCCGCCGTGAATGCCTGCATCAGGTTGACATCGTAGCTGGCGGTCTGCTGGGGAGAGTCGCGCAGCAGACGGCTCCAGCGCACGGCAAGGAGATCCCCGCACGACGCGGCGAGTGGGGCGTAGATCTGCGTTTCCAATTTCTCTGTCACACTCCAGCTCCCTTCGATCAGCATGGAGGGAGCCAGCAGGAGTCGGTCCTCGTTCCAGCGCGCTACATCCCCCAGGCCGACCAGGGATTTGGCCAGCTTGCCATCCCAGCCCACATCGCCGGTGCGACAGGCTGCGACGGCGAGCCAGCAGGCATGGAACAAGCCTGGACCATTCCCGATCGGATCGCCTTGCCGCATCCCGGTGCGGACCTGGGTCAGCGCCTGCTGCCGGGTGACGTGCGCAGGCAGTTCTTGACCGCAGGCGCTGGCGATAGGGGCGAGCAGGCGCAGGGCGGTGGCGTCATCGAGGGAGGTGCTTTGCAGCATCCACACGCAATCATCGAAGAGGGAGCCAAGCGCTGGCCGGTAATCGCGCCGGAAGGAGTGGTGGACGGCCGAGGCCCACGGGTCGTTGCCGCGCGTCGTCCGGATTGGGGATGATTTGGACTTTTGCAGGAGCCCCAGGATTCCGCTCGCGTCCGGCAGCGCCGCCTGGACGGGCCAAGCGGCGATATTGGCAAGGGATGACAATGGTGTCTGCGCCTCGTCGGCTTTGCCCTGGGCAAAATTGCGCAGGGCCACCACCTCCGGCACGGTCGAGGCAGGTGCGAGTCGGTCCAGGATGGCCATGACCGTGACCGCATCCCGTTCCAAGAGGCTGACCCATAGCCCGGGGAGCGCAGCGGTGAGGTTCGCGGGGTGCGGATTGATCTCAGTCAGCACCGCCCGCGCACGATGGGCGTAATCGTACCATGGGCCGTAGGCGCCCCAACTGTCCGGATCGGCCTGCAGCGCGAGGAAGGCATAGGTCTTGGTGATCGCTCCCCACACGGCGGGATCCCTGGGCCGTTCGGCCAAGGGGGCGCGCAGCGTCGCCAGCACGCCCAGCAGGGCCTTGCCATTCAGGTCGCGGGTAGGGTCAGGCAGGTCGGCGGCGCTCAGCGCCAGCGACAAGAAGATGCAGGTGAGAAGGCGCATGGCGCGGACTCTCCACCGTGGCAAGAGCTTGCCAATGGAGGAACTACGCGCCTCACCGCTCCAACAGATCCACCTCCCGCGCCGTCTTGCTGCGATCATCCAACCGCAAAGTGTGGATGCCCCAGGGCGTGCAGAGGCAGGATGCGGTGCGCTTCAGCGCGGGCAGGGTCACGGTGACCTGGCGTGCTTTGGCGGTGGGGTTGTGCAGGCGCAGGATCCAGGCTTTGCCGTCGGCGGAGCGCTTGCAGGCGGTGAGCAGCACGGCGTCGTCGTCGAGGGTGGCCAGGGGCTGGGGAGCTTTTCCGGCGCCCGAGGGGAAGAACGATAGCGCCACCGGACGGCGGTTGTGGGCCAGGGCCTCGCGGTCGAGGGCGGCGAAGCGTTTGGCGGCAGGGCCGGCGCTGAGCCAGAAGGTGAACAGGCGCTCGCCCTGGTCGATGCGTGGGCTGTTGCGGTCGGCCGGCACCAGCGGGCGGTCGTGGATGGGGAGGGCACTGTAGGCGCTGGAGCGTAGCAGGGACAGACGGAGCTCGCCGTCCTTGCAGTCGTGGCCATAGCTGCCCACGTTGACCACCGCCAGGGCGTGGCGGCGGTCGTGGGTGGCGACCCACTGCTGGCCGACGTTCTCGTCGCCATTGATGGGGAAGTCTTCGGTGCCGTAGCTGACTTGGCCGCGGCAACCGTCCTTCAGATCGGTGGGGAAGGACAGTTTCAGGAAGCGATCCTTCTCGTTCCAGAAGACGCGCGCTTCCAGGCCCACCTGGCCGCCGCGTTTGGGCAATAGATAGCGCAGCACCAGGCGCGAAGTGCGGAAGCCGAAGATGGCCTCGACGACGGTACGCACCGGGCCGTCCTCGATCACCCGCACGGGCTCAAGGGTGGCGGCTTTGACGTTGGTGAAGGCGGCGGTGTCGGCGGGCGAGAGTAGGGTGAACTCGCCATCGAGGTCGCGCCAGCCGCGGGTCATCGTGCCCCAGGGGTCCTCGTTGTCCTTCAGGACCAGGGCCTTGGCGCCGTCGGTCAGCACCGTGCGTCCGGCAACCCGCCACGAGCTGATCAGGCCGGTCGTGGTGCTGATGTCGAGATCCAGGTCGCGGGTGCGGAAGGCGACCCGGCCGTCGGACACGGGGCACTCCACCGGCGGCTTGGCGGGGAGGCGCTTCATGCGGCAGTCGAAGCGATTCATCGTGCCCGGCGCCAGGGTGGCGGTGAACACCGTGCGTTTGCGCCAGTCCAGGGTCAGGTTTGAAAGTTCCTTCTCGACCTGGGTGGGCAGCTTGCGGCCGTTGGCATCATGCACCGTCACCTGGGTGAAGGTGTCGTTCCAGTTCTGGTCCTGGAGCTGGAACTCGACCTCGACAGTGGTGGTGACCGGCCAGGGGTGCGGATTGTAGACCAGCACCGGGATCTCGCCCTCTGTCGCCTTCTTCTGGCCGGCGGCCAGGGCGAAGATGAGGCGGGCACGGACGCGGTTCACGTCTTCGAGGCCACGACCAAGGATGCGCAGGGCCTGCTCTTCGACGGGCTGGATCGAGCTGCCCGGCAGGATGTCGTGGAACTCGCAGAACAGCAGGTCGCGCTGGGCGCTGGCCAACTCGGTTGTGGGGTAGGCGCACAGGCCGGCGGCGGCGGCGTGGGTGGCCAGGGCCTCGACAGTATAAAGGTCGTTCTCAAGCCGGCGGTGGCCCTGCTTGATGCGCACCTGGCTGGTATAGCAACCAGGCGCCCAGAGGTTGAGGGGCTTGGCGAAGGTCGGCAGCGTCGTGCGGACCTTGTCCACCTCATCAAAATAGTCTGCGGCGCTGGCATGGCGCACCGTCCAGGCTTTCTCGCCCTTCATCAGCGTGGCCAGATCGCGCAGATCCTTGCGCGAGGGTCCGCCGCCATGGTTGCCCACACCCCACAGCACGATGCCGCGCGCGTCCTTTTCATGCTCCTTCAGCCAGCCCTGGACCTTCTCGGCGGCCTTGCCCAGGCCGCTGTTGTACCAGTTGTTGGTGCGGTGGCCCAGGACCTCGCTGCCGTCATAGCCGATCCAGCGGAAATCATCGCCGGGCAGATCGATCCATTCCTTCTGCGGCCGGCAGAACAAGTAGGCGCGATGCCCGCTCTTGGCCAGTATCTGGACCAGACCTCTGGTATGCCCGAAGGGGTCCACGTTCATCGCCGTGGTGACCTCGACGCCAAACTTTTCGCGGAAGTAATTTTTTCCGACCAAGACCTGGCGCACGAAGGATTCGCCCGAAGGCAGGTTGCAGTCGGGCTGCAGATACCAGCCGCCCAGGATGGCCCAGCGGCCCTGCTTCACCAGCTTCTGGATGCGCTTGAACAGCGCCGGTTCGTACTCTTCTACCCACTGGTAGAGCACCGCTTCGTTATGGTTGAAGACGAAGCCGGCGAATTCTTCGCAGAAATCAGCCGCACAGCGGAAGGTCGACAGGGCCTCGGCGGCGCCCTCTTCCCACTCCCACAACCAGACGGGGTCGAGGTGGGCGTTGCAGAGCAGGTGGCAGGTGGGCATTTTTTATAGGACAGCCGTCGCGGGGTCGCGGGGTCGCGGGGTCGCGGCGTCTGTGTCGTGCGGGGTGGTGAAGGCGTAGTCTTCGGCGCGGGGGCGCCGGGCAAGACGGCACGGCGATGGAATCTTGCGGTCAGGGGACGCTAAGCTCGGGGACAGCTGTCGCGGTGTCGCGGTGTCGCGGTGTCGCGTGGTCGCGGGGGCGCGGGGGGGGCGGGTGGGGCGGGGGCGGGGGGGGACGGCGGGCCCCCCGGACCCCGGGGGGGGGGGGGCCCCCCCCCCCCCCCCCCCCCCCCCCCCCCCGCGACTTCGCGACGGCTGTCCCCAAGCTGTCCCCAAGCTGTCCCCAAGCTGTCACCCAATATTCGCCACCCATTCTGCATCCCGTCCAATGTCGGCCAGGAGGCGCGCCTGGGCGTTGGGAGCGGCGGCCAGGAAGGGCACTTTGGCACCGGCATAATGGGCGAGGTCGTAGGGGAAGAGGTCGCGGCCGTCCAGGCGGGTGACAAGGCCGCCGGCTTCGATGACGATGGCGGCGGCGGCGGCCACGTCCCAGAGCTTGCCATTGGCGGTCAGCGCGCCGTGGGCGACGCCGGCGGCGACCTGTACGGCTTCCAACTCGCTGCTGCCAAGGATGCGGATTTTCAGCTCAAGGCCGAGGAGCCAGTCGGCCAGGAAGCTGGGCAGGCGCTTACGCCGGTCGACCAGATTGGCGGTCAACATCAGTTGGCTGCTGGGTCCGGCAGGGGTCTGCAGGGCCTGCACACGTCGGCCGTTGAGCCAGGCGCCACAGCCCGTGGCGCCGGCGTACAGTTCGTCGCGGGTGGCGTCGAACACCACGCCCAGCACGGGATTGCCGTCCACCAGCAAGGCGATGCACACCGCCCAGCAGCCCAGGCCGCTGATATAATTGTTGGTGCCATCGATGGGATCGACGACCCATACGCGGGTGCCTTGGCGCGGCGGAATGTTGGTGATGCCATTGCCGTCATCGCTCTCTTCGCCGATGAAACCGTCGTCGGGATTGCGGGTGGCGATGGCATTGCGGATCAGCGTCTGGCAGGCCCGGTCAGCTTCGGTCACGGCTTCGGCATTCGCGCCCTTGGTCAGGCGGTCGACGCGACCATAGCGGGCCAGGGCGATCTCGGACGCTTGGCGGGCGAGGTCGACGGCGAATTCAAGGTCAGAGCGGTGTTTCATAGTTTAGAGCTTAGAGCTTCGAGTTTCGAGGGTCGAGTAAAGAGATGCGAGCATCGCAAGCATGAATTTTGTTGTCACTCGAAACTCGAAACCAGAAGCTCAAAACTCCGCTGCAGAATGCAGCGTCCAATAGGCGTCAGGCGGGTTTCGCGGTGCAGTGCGGCGGGCACTTCGGCGGCGGCGATCTGCCAGGGGGCGCTGTGCTCATCGGCGTCGACCCGGGCGGCGATGGTGGCGGCGTCGAGGTGGCACTCTGCCAGGATCAGCAGTTCGGGCTGCGCGAGGAGCGGATCGACGCCAATCCCCAGGCAGGTGACGGCGCCGAGGTCGGCCGCGGTCACGCCAGCTTCTTCGTGCAGTTCGCGCAGGGCATCGCCCATCGGGTCAGGCTCACCGGTGGTGGACTCCACCCCGCCGCCGAAGGGATGAACACCGCCGGGGTAGAGGGCGACCCGGGGCGAACGCACGCCCAGCAGGAAGAAACCGTCCACACTGCGCACCAGCGTGCTGACGCCCAGGGGATCGGCGCGGCGTGCGCGCGCATGGTCGGGATGATCAACGTTGGTGCCCAGCCAGACCCGGAACGAGGTGCGCGACAGGGTCAGCCGCAGCGTCGTCGCCTCTGCCTGCCAGGTTTCGAGCCGGCCCATCGGCCCATCGAAGAGGCTGATGCCGGCGGCGGCCGCTTGCCGTTGCGCCCAACGGTCGGCAATGACGGCGTCATCGTCGGCGGAAAGGGCCAGGGTCGAGGCGGTCCAAGTCGCGGTCACGGCGCTGCGCGGCCAACAGCCGGTGACCAACATGGTCGCGGCCGTCATCGCCGCACTGCGCTTAGCGCCACCCTCATCGCCGATCCCACCAAGTCAGCATGGCCGCACCGATGCAGGCGCAGGGGATCACCGCGCACAGCAGGGCGAGCAGTACCCACATGGTGCGATCGCTGGCTTGGACCTGAAAGCGGGCGATTTCGGCGGGCGGGATGTCAGCGGGCGGCTGGCGGCGGGCCAGCCAGTGTACGGCGGCGGTCAACACCTCCTGATTGGCGAAGAGGCCCTGGGACAGGACCTGATCGCTGGCGGCTTGGCGGCTGCCCCACACCACCAGACGGGCGCCGGCTTCGGCGCGCACGCTGCCGGTCTGCGGGGCGTATTCGCTGGCGACGGCCAGGGGCATGGGCGGGCGCTGGGCTAGGTCGGAGGGATCCTGGGGGAGTTGCCCGCGGGGCTGGGTCCAGGCGTCGCCGGGCAGGGTGCTCAACAGCGTCCTGGCCTGATGAGCGGGCGTGCCCAGGGCAGCATAGGCCGCCGCCAGGCTGGCGCTGCGCGCGGCGAAGCCGGCAAAGACCGCGGTGGACCAGGGGCTGAGCAGGGTGGTGCCGCCGCTGGCCACCAGGGCGGTGATGGGCTGATCCGGGGCGATCTGGCCGTCGCCGACCAGCAGGTTGTGGTAGGCGATGCGCTCTTGGCCGCGAAAGGTGCGGGTCAGGCTGAGGACCACCGTGGGCGCCTCCAGAACCGGATCGGCCGCGGCCAGCAGCAGCGGATCGGCAGCCACCCCCGCCGGCAGGGCCGCGCCCAGCACCACGTCGTGGCGCCGCAGCAACGCGGCCAGGTCCCGGGGCGTGCGGTCATCGCCCAACACCAGCAGACCGCCGCCGTCCTTGAGGTGGTCGCCCAGACTGGTGATCAGCGCCGGCCCCAAGTCTTTGGTTGCGCCGGGGACCATGACCACCGCGTCGGCGGGAATCGCGCCGTTGAAGTCCAGGCCGACTTCCACCAGGTCATAGCCCGCCGTGCGCAGGCCGCGCAGCAGCAGCGCCGCGCCGTCGTCGCCAGCCGCAGTGGGTCGCAGCTCACCGTGGCCCTGGGTGACGTACAGGCTGCGCCGGGTGGGATCAGCCAGGGCCAGCAGCGCCCCGCCCAGTTCGCGTTGCAACACCACGCGCGTGCCATCGTTGGCGGAGATGCGCCAGGCCCGGGTGCCGCGGCAGACATAGATGCTGCCGGCGCTGGGCGTCTCGTCATAGGTTTTAGCGAAGGCCTCGATGGCCGGGCGGTCGAGGTCGGGATCAAAATGCTGACGGCTGCCGTTAGGCGCACGCTTGGCGCAGGCATCAAGCATGGCCGAGAGCGCGGTGAAGCGCTGCTGATCGGCCTGAGACCAGACTGACACGAAGACCAGGGGAGTGCGCTCGTCGCTGAGCATCGCCGCCAGGCGCGGGTGCAGGGAGAAGCGCTGGTCCGCGGACAGGTCCAGCACCAGCCCCGAGCGGGCGGCGGCCGCGGCGATCAGCACCAGCACCACGACGATAGCGATGGTCTGCCCGCCGAGCTGGCCGAAGCGATTCCACCAGGAGGAGGGGGCGGTCATGTCATGCGCCGGAGGAGAGGCTGAATTTGCTGGGCGAGGTCCTGCAAGACCTGGGAGAGGCGAGCTCCAGCTCGCCTGGGTGCGAGCGCGTGGGCAATGACAATCGCTTGCCCCGAGGCGAGCTGGAGCTCGCCTCTCCCAGGTCTCGCAGCGCACGCGGCGCACGCGGCATGTGCGCTCGCGGCGCTCGCGGCATGTGCGCTCGCCTATCCATGAATGCGCTTCGCTTGCAAGGCAGCGTGGGCCATGAGTAGGAAGGCGGCGGTGCCGACCAGGAAGTACATCACGTCGCCGAGGGCGACGCGGCCGTCCATGAAGGGGCGGCTGTGGGCGCCGACGCCCAGGGCTTGGCCGATGGTGCCGGCCCAGGTGCCGGGGGGCATGATGCCTAGCAGCACCAGCACGGCGATGGCGGCGAAGGTGATCACGTAGGCGGAAACCGGGCTGTCGACCAGCAGGCTGATCCACACCCCCAGGCCGCTGAACAGGCAGCAGGCCAGCAGCAGGCCCAGATAGCCGGCAATCAGGCTGGGGCCGTGCACCGCGCTGACCACCAGCAGGACCAACTGGTGCGGCAGGGTCGCCGCCACCAGGGCCACCAGCACGGCCAGCACTGCGAGCCATTTGCCTAGCACCAGGTGATGTTCACGGATCGGCGAGGTCATGAGCAATTGCATGGTGCCCTGGGCGCGTTCGGCGCTGAAGGCGGTCATGGTCAGGGCCGGCGCCAGCAAGGTCAGAAAGAAAACGCCCAGATCCAAGGCGTCCAGGGACAGGGGACGCTCGGCCCCACCGGTGCCCTGGTACGAATTCAGCGTCAGATAGAAGACCCCATTGGTCAGAAAGGTCCACGCCGCCAACACCAGCCACGCCAGAGGTGTGGTGAAGGCCTGCAACAGGTCCCGACGCATGATGGCCCAGATCACTGGCATGGCGGCGGACGATAGGGATGGCCCTGGCCTGGGCAACCTGGGCCAACTGCGGCGTCAGGTCTCGGAGCCGTCCAGGCGCAGGTCTTCGTCCATTTTAGAGTGACAGACCAGGCCGGCCTCAACGTACGCGACCATGCACTCCGGGCCAAGGTGCTGCCAGTCGGCGGCGGCGTAGCCCGTCGACCATTCCAGGGTCACGGTATTGAATACCACCGTCCCGCGCCACGCGGCGCAGCGCACGCGCACACCGGGATGCAGGTCACCCAGGGCGAGCATCCGCCAGTGTCACTTCCAGAGTGCCGCCGGCTTGAGCACGCGCAGCCGCTCGGCAGTGTCGCCGTGGTTGTCGTGAAAACCGGCATAGAAGGTCAGGCCGGTACGCGTTTCGATCTCGCCCACGGTGGTCAAAAAGCGTTCGGCACCGGTCGTCTGGGCTCCGTCGCGGGAGGCTTCGGGCTGGTCGGCGGCGACCGGGATGATGAAGGCCTGCACCTCGGTGCGGCCTTGGAGCACGGCGGTCTGGATCTTCCACACCGCTTCCGGGTGGTCCTTGCTGCCGCCCAGGGGGCCGCAGACCACCCACAGTTCGCCGACGGTCTGGGCCCAGGTCCATTCGTGCTCTTGCAGCGCATCCCAGGCGGGACGGTTGCGGCTGGCGGGGCCGGCAAAGAAATTGCTGCGCAGCAGGGTCTCGTCGCCAGCAGCGGCACCGAAGGCGGCGGTGATACTGCCATAGGGGGCCAGCTGGTGGGGCAGGGCGTCGCGGCCGTACAGGCCCGCGATGCGCAGGGCTTCATCCCGATTGCGGGCGTCGGCCGCCAGGGCCGGGGCCGTGGCGGCGCCGGCCAGCCGGGCGTCGGGCTGCCAGTTGCGGCTCTCCAGCGCGCCCCAGCCGGGGCTGGCCGCGCTGCGGAAAAGCCGATACGCGGCCCAGGCCGGACGGCCGGCGGCATGGTCCCAGCCGCTGGCATAGCCCTGGTTGAACAGCACGGTCAACTCGGTGTTGGCTGGTCCGGTGGTGGGCAGGCCCCAGTAGGCATAGCGCAGGGGATCATAGCCGGTGCGGGTGCCGGCGGGGGCGCCGCCTACCTGATTGACGTCTGCCGCCCGCGCGGCGACCTGCACACCAACCAGTGACGACTGCGGCCCGTCCTCGACGCGGGCAGAGGTGGCGGTGCAGCCGGCCAACAGGGCGATGGCGGCGGTGGCGGTTACGGCAGCGATCTGGCGCATGAGCGGTCCTTACGGCAACGGAGGAGGTTGCTATGGCTGCGGCCACGGCCATCGCAAG
The DNA here is from genome assembly GCA_038213315.1 of Planctomycetota bacterium. Taxonomy (GTDB): domain Bacteria; phylum Planctomycetota; class UBA11346; order UBA11346; family UBA11346; genus JBBQTJ01. The sequence goes on along the minus strand of JBBQTJ010000057.1, from coordinate 965 downwards.
ACCGGGACCAGCACAGCCCGGGGGCAATGCTGACACAGCCACATTCTCAGCGCCAGGGCGCGGCCAGGCTCTCGACCCAGCGGCCCAGAGGGTCCTGCTCAAGATTCACCGGCTGACCGCTGCGCAGGTCCCGCAAGGTGGTGTGGGCCAGGGTGTGGGGGATGACCGCGACGCTGAAGCGGCCGCCTAGGCAATTCCACGTCGTCAGGCTGATGCCGTCCACCGCCACCGAACCCTTTTCGACCACGCGCACGCTGTGGTCTGCGGGCAGCGCGATGGTGAAGCGTTCGCTGCCACCATCCGGACGACGGTCTACCAAGCGACCCAGGCCATCCACGTGACCGCTGACGAGGTGGCCACCCAGACGGTCGCCCAGCTTCAGGGCCCGTTCCAGGTTCACCGCCCGACCCACGCTCCAAGCGCCGACGCTGGTCTTGCGACGGGTCTCATCGCTAACGTCGAACTCGGCTACGTCGCCGGTCAACGACACCACCGTCAAACACGAGCCGCTGACCGCGATGCTGTCGCCCAGGCGGGTGCCTTCGGCCACGGGCCCTAAGGCTACCGCCAGACGCACGCCACCTTGGCGTGGCTGAATCGCGGTGACCGCGCCGACGTGCTCGATCAGGCCAGTGAACATGGGAAGGGACGGTCGAGGGGGGGAGGGGAGGGGCAAATGGAAAATGCTCGAATGCTTGAATGCTCGAATGCTCGAATGCTCGAATGTTCGAGTACCGTGCTTATCCTGCCCTCAGTCTTTTGTGCTCAAAGCTGTCCATTCAAGCATTTCCCCAAGGCTGTCCATTCGAGCATTCGAGCATTCAAGCATTCAAGCATTTCCCAAAGCCTCCCTCACCACCGTCGCCAAACGCTCAATCGTATAAGGCTTCGCCAGCACCAACGTCCCCGGATGGCGCTGCATGGCATTGACGCCGCCATCGGCGGTATAGCCCGAGGTCAGGATC
>JBBQTJ010000056.1:0-13812 GCA_038213315.1 Planctomycetota bacterium | reverse complement strand
CTGTCAGGCGCAGATCGGCTACGATTGCGCCAGCGGAGAGATGCAGGCCTCACCAGCGCCGCCGAGACTTCGTCCCTGCGCTGGCGGCGCCCCTCATTGCAACTGGCTGGTCGACACGGCGGAACCGGAATCCCGGTGCCGATCGTGTCGGCTAACCGAGCTGGCGCCGGACCTCGGCGACGCACTGCTAACTGATCTCTGGAGCCGGCTGGAGCAGGCGAAGCGTCGGCTGCTGTATACCCTCGCCAGCAGCGGTCTGTCCTGGGACGGATTGCGCTTCGCCTTTCCCGCCGTGGGTATGACGGGCCACGATGAGGGCCTGATCACCATAGCGCTGGGTGAGGCGGATGACGTTGAACGGGAGCAGCGGCGCATCGCCCTGGGCGAGCCTTATCGCACCATGATCGGGCACCTCCGCCACGAGTCAGGGCATTTCTATTGGGACCGGCTGGTGCGCGGCAGCGCCTGGCAGGACGAGGTGCGCGTCGTCTTTGGCGACGACCGGGCGGACTACCAGGCGTCCTTGGCGAAGCATTATCGGGATGGGCCGCCCCCTGCGTGGCGGCAGACGCATGTGACCGCCTACGCCACCGCCCACCCGTGGGAGGATTGGGCCGAAACCTGGGCGCATTACCTGCACATGGTTGACGCCATTGAGCTGTCCAAGGCGTATGGGATGAGGCTGGACCAATTCGCACCACCCAACTTTAACAACCAACTCTCATCGGCTGCAGATACCTTCACCGCGCTGTTGTCCGACTGGTTGCCGTTGACGACCTTCGCCAATTCGCTGAACCGCAGCATTGGCTTGCACGACTGGTACCCCTTTATCTTGGCTGATTCCTCACTGGCCAAGCTCCGCCTCGTCCATCGTGTCATCCATGCTGGAGCGGCGATAGGGGCGTGCGGGGATCAGGTCGAGCACGTGGCCAACGCAGGGCTCAGCCGAATTCAGCCCCGCCAATCGCGCGGGCGCATGCCGGTGTAGCGGCGGAAGACTTTGCTGAAGTAGCTGGCGTCGGCGAAACCGGCGCGGCGGGCGGCCTCGCTGGCGCTGCGCCCGCGGGACAGCAGTCCGGCGGCCAACTGGATGCGGGCTTCGGTCAGCCAAGCGGCTGGGGGTCGGCCATAGGCAGCAGTGAAGCAGCGGGTGAAGTGCCAGCGGCTGAGGCCGGCGCGGCGGGCTAGATCGTCGACGCCCAGGGCGCGGTGCAGGTTGGCCTCGGCCCAGGTGCGGGCGGCCTCCAGTCCCGGAGCCGGCGCCACGGCGGCGGCGACTTGGCAGGCCTCCAGCAATTCGCAGATCAACCCAAAGGCACGGTGGGCGATGGCATAGCGGTTGGGCGGCGTGGCGGACAAGACGTCACGGCAAAGCCCGGCGGCCGTGGACAGGGCTTGGGCTCCCGGAGCCAGGTCGAGCAGGGGACCGGCCTGGGCCTCGATGCGCGGCCACAAGCGCACCACCTCGGGACCGCTGAGGGCGATGTAGAAGAAGCGCCAGCGACCGCCTGCGGGCAAGCGGTAGCGATGTTCACCGGGGATGGTCAGCAGCATGGCGGTGCCGGGCAGGCAGCGGTGATGCTCGCCGCGATGTTCGAGCAGGCCTTCGCCATCAAGGGTGTATTGGAACAGGCCCCAGGGCGTGTCGCCGCGTTTGCGCCCCGGCCAGTCGTACTCGGGCCGGCGGCAGTCATCCAGGCCGACGCTGCCGACCATCACCGGCAGGGCCTCGGGCCAGCCGGGATCAACGAAACCGCCGGTTTGGTCGGGGGTTGTGGCCAGCTCGGGCACAAAAATACCAGTCATGGCACAGTCCTTGGGATTGTTAATGTAATAATCGATTATGATATAGGCACAATCACCGCGCCGGGTGTGCTGGCGCTCCCTTGAAAGGTCCCCATGTCCTTCACCGTCTGCTTCATCGGTGCCGGTTCGATCGGCTTCACCCGCACCCTGTTGCGCGACCTGCTCAGCATCCCCGAGTTCCGGGACATGCGGGTGCACTTCACCGACATCAATCAGCACAATCTGGACATGGTCACGCAGCTCTGCCAGCGCGACCTGGACGTCAACGGACTGCCCATCCGCATCGTCGCCACCACTGACCGGCAGCAGGCCCTGACCGGCGCGCGCTACATCTTCAACGTGGTGCGCATCGGCGGCATCGAGGCCTTCCAAAGTGACATCGACGTGCCTCTGACCTATGGCGTCGACCAGTGCGTGGGCGACACCCTGTGCGCCGGCGGCATCATGTACGGCCAGCGTGGCATCGCCGCGCTGCGCGAGTTCTGCGCCGACATCAAGGCTGTGGCCGAGCCCAACGCGCTGCTGCTCAACTACGCCAACCCCATGGCGATGATGACCTGGGCGGCCCACGCCTTCGGCGTACGCTGCGTCGGCCTGTGCCACGGCGTGCAAGGCGGCCACAGCCAGATCGCCAATGCCCTGGGCCTGCCCAAGGCAGAAGTCGACATCGTCTGCGCCGGCATCAATCACCAGACCTGGTTCGTCAAGGTCAGTCATAAGGGCAAGGACCTGACCGGCGAGGTGCTGCCCGCCTTCGAGCGCGATGCGGAGAAGATGAAGACCGAGAAGGTGCGCATCGACGTGATGCGCCGCTTCGGTTATTACAGCACCGAGTCCAACGGCCACCTCAGCGAGTACCTCGCCTGGTACCGCAAGCGCCCCGAGGAGATCCACCGCTGGATCGACCTGGGTTGCTGGATCAATGGCGAGACCGGCGGCTACCTGCGGGTCACCACCGAGGGTCGCAACTGGTTCGAGACCGACTTCCCCAACTGGCTGGCCGAGCCCGCCTGGGAGGTCGCCAAGCACAACCGTAGCGAGGAGCACGGCTCGTGGATCCTGGAAGGTCTTGAGACCGGCCGGGTCTACCGCGGCCACTTCAACGTGGTGAACGGTTCCTGCATCACCAACCTGCCCGCCGACGCCATCGTTGAGGTCCCCGGCTACGTCGACCGCAACGGCTTCAACATTCCGCCGGTCGGCGACCTGCCCTGGGGCTGCGCCGCGATCTGCCAGCAGTCCATCAACGTGCAGCGTCTCGCCGTCAAGGCCGCGCTCAGCGGCGACGACACGCTGCTGCGCCAGGCCTTCCTGCTCGATCCCCTCACCGGCGCCGTCTGCGACCCGCCGGCCATCTGGCAAATGGTGGACGAGATGCTGGTCGCCCACGAGCCTTGGCTGCCCCAGTACGCCAAGGCCATCGCCGCCGCCAAAGCGCGCCTGGCCCAGGGGAAATCAGTGTCGACCATCGCCACCCAAGGCGCCGCCCGCCTCGCCACCAAAACCGTAGAGGTCATGGCCCAAGACGCCGCCGCCGCCCGCCGCAACGCCGGCGAAGCCGACAAAGCGAAGGAGCGGGTGGCGGCAGCGCATTGATGAGCGAGGGGAGGAGCCGGGGCTGCGAGGCCCTGCTCGCCAATCCCAGCGACGCCCTTGGCATGATGCAAACAACGCTGATCAGAAAGCAAAAAAAGCCCGCCGGCGCTTGCGCCGGCGGGCTTTTTGGTCAGAGCAAGCGTACGGCCGAAGCCGCACGCGACGCGCACCGGGTGACCGGCGGACTGGCCCGAAGGCCGGGGACGGGACAGCAGGACTACTATTCATGGTAGATGGGCATGGGTGTATCCCAGCGCCCCGTCGACCTGTCTGCCGGTGATCCCCGATGAGCGTCTCGTGACAGGGAAGGATACCCTGCGGTTTGCTGATCTGTCAACGATCAGTCGCTCAGTCAGCGGTCAGCCTTTCGCCACCGTCGCCCACAGCGCATGCCCACACCCCAGCAGCCGGCACAGCAGGTCGAGGGCAGTGTCCTGGTCCAGGTGGGGGCGGACGAACAGGGCGACCATCTTTCCTTCGGGTTGGACGTGGACGAGTTCGGGGAGTTTGGCGGCGGCCAATTCCTTGGGCAGCGGGCCGTCGAGGCGCAGGCGGATGGTGCGGTCGGCGGCTTCGACGCGGCCGATGCCGAGCTCGCGGCAGCGGGCCGCTGGATCCAGGCTGACAAAACCTACATCTGTAGTTGCCAGCGTGTGCACAACTACAACAATCGCCCTCAGTGAAACGTCTGAAACTATTTGCACTGGAGCTGGCCCTCGCGCTCCTAATGACGTTTGCCCCTGCAACTGCCTGGGCGGCCACAGCGATCGATGAGTTGGTCAGTGATGTGGCACATGCGGATGCCAAGGCGATGGTACAGGCAATTCCGCGACTCGAGCGTGCAGCGAGCAAGGCAGGACCAGGCCGCTATGCCGAGCTGTATTTTTGGCTGGGCACGGCGCAGGCTGCGGGCGGTCATGGTGACTTAGCCCAGGCCGCGTGGAGTCGCGGTGGCACCATGACCACCACGCCAGGCTGGGCAGCCCGCTGCCTGGTGGCCGCGGTGCTGGGCAAGGTTGACGATGAGGCCGGCGCACTCGCCGCGATTGGCACGTTGGAGGCGATGGCCCAGCCGCCAGCGGATTCGGCGCTGGTCTTCATCGCCACCCTGGCGATCGGAGACCTGCTCCGGGACCAGGGCCGGCTCGACGATGCACAACGCGCGTATGCCTACGCCAGAGACGTCAGGTCGCACGCCTGGAGCGCTGATCTGCCAGCCGGCTGTGATGGCGGCCTGCCTGACCAGCGACTCGGGGATCTAGAACGTCTGCGCTTGGTCCATGCCCAGGGACCGGCGGAGGCCTGGTTCCGGGATGCGGAGGCAGCGCGCGAGCGCCGGCAATGGGCGGAGGCGGAACGCGGCTACCTTCGAGTCATCGACGCAGGGCGCGGTTCGCAGCGGCGCGAGCAATCTCAGTGGCTACGCTTGGTATGTCGCTGGCGTCAGGGCGATTTGAAGACGGCGCGCGCCGGCCTTGAGTCGTTCATCACCGCCAATCCCAGCGGACCATGGCGTGGACAGGCCTGCATCACCCGGGCGGATATCGCCTTGGTCGATGACCTGGATGCGGCGGCTGCGGCCCGCTGGCTGGTGGTCGGCGTCGACCAGTGGCTGACCATGACCGCTCCTGACCAAGCTTGGGCCGCCGTGGCGAGTGAACTCTACCTGCGGATGGGCATCCTTTCGTGGCTGCGCGGCGATCGGCCAGGGGCGTTGCGCTGCTTGGCCAAGGTGGACGCGCCGTCGCCGTCGCCGGCCGCCCCGATGCCTGCCGGCTGGAAGCGTCTGCCAACAAAGGTCGAACGTCTGCTGCAGATGGCCCGCGATGATGTGCCGCCCGCGCCTACGTGGGTCCAGGAGGGCGGCAAGCGCAGTTGCTCCATCGCTCTGGCCTTGGCGCTCATCGACTGCGACTCCTTGGATTTCAGCAGCGCAGAAGCCTACCTGTCGCGCATCACCGACGGTGAAATCAAGGCCAGCCCGGCCCAGATGCAGTGGGCGCTCTGGCAGCAGGCGATCTGCCGGCATGCCCAACGTGACACCGCTGGCCAGTTTGCCCTGTACGATCGCCTCGAGCGCGATTATCCCAGTTCACGCCTGCGGTCGCAGGTGGAATTGGCGCGGGCGGTCGCCGAGATCGGTCCGTTGCAGCAGGAGCCTGCTGGCACGGCCCGGTTGCAGGGTGTGACCAGCGGCTATGCTGGGACCCCCGCCGCCGAGACTGCGTGGTGGTACTTAGGGCACCTCCACGCCATCCATCAGCGTTGGGGCGAAGCGCGCTTGGCTTGGCGCACGCTGCTTGACCGCCATCCCGATAGCCAGTGGCAAGCCCTTCTTCTCAATAGATACATCCCGGAGTGCGAGCAGCACCTCGGCTCATCAATCAAATGAAACCAATCGCCATGAAACTAATGCGTGTCCCCCTCCTGCTCCTGATGGTCATCGCCGTCAGCCACGCTCTGGATAATATCTCCTTTGAGATCACACCGGGGAACAACGGGCTTGGGGCAGTCGGGAAGGTCGAAGCGAGTTGCACGGTCACCTTGACCTGCTCCGCCCCCTGGTGGTTCGATGGGAAGCCGACGGCCACGGCACTGGGATCGCCCACAGTGCTCGTCCAGGGTCCGGAGATGTCCATCCCCCATCCCACTAAGCCTGGCTGGTACCGGAAGGCCGTGTTCACCCTGGTCGCCAATCAGACGAACGACGAGACCGCCTTGACCTTGGCGGGCAACCTCGTCCAGGAGGGGGCCGGCGGTGGCGGCCCGGTGCCATTCGATGCGGGCATCATCCATGCGGACCTCGACGTCGACAGTGACAACAATAGCACCGAGGCTCAACGCCCGCCGGCCAGCGGTGACGATTCTAGCGAGGATGCGGTTGAGGAAGGAGTCTCCAGCGATCCGGGTGTGGTGGTGATGCGCAATCGTGGTTGGCAGGAGACCGCGCCGCCGGCCGCCTCCGCAACCCATGTAGACATCAATCCCGCTGCGGCCACCCAGGATCACACCCATGAGAAGATCAAGGTGGAGGATGCCCACTTGGTAAAGGCTCGGGTCGAGATCAAAGGTCTGGCCAGTGATGGCACGGCGACCCTGGAGCTCAAGCCGTCTAGCGCCGGATTGGCCATCTATACCGCCGATGGGACCCCGTTCACCAGCGGGGCCTACGGCAACGGTACGCACTGGTTCCTGCTGGAAGGCATCGAGCCGGGCGCCGGCACCATCGCCCTGACCCTCACCCCGCCGGGCGGCCCGGGCACGGTCAAGGACCTGGTCAAGTACACGGTGGTGGACCTGGAATTCACCGGAATCGCCCCGCCGGAGAACAACGGCACGGACACGTCGCCGGCCCCGCGCATCACGTCGGGCGCAGCGACGCTGAAGTTCCCCTTCGTCGCCAACAGCAATGGCGCCAACATCATCCTGGTGCCGATCGCCAAGCTGGTGCCGGCCCTGCCCGCGGCGGTAGCCGAGCGCATCCTCGGCAAGTCAGGTGTCGGCGGTGGTCTGAAGCTCGACGTCAGCACCATTGACGATTCGCACGGCGCGCACGAGCGCGTCGACTTCAAGTGGTCACGCGTGCACACCGAGAGCAGCGGTGCCGTCGATTTCACCAAGACTACCGACTACGATCCCTCCATCGGGCGGATCTTCCCCTGGGTCCGCTATCGCCGCCTGCCCCAGGATAATTCCGATTTCGGCGATAAGAAGTATCGCATGACAGTGTTCGGAGCTGAGTACCAGTTGCGCGGGTGGCAGGCGTTCTTCCGACCAGCCGCCCTGGAGCACCACGATGCCAACGACGCCAGCGACAACGCGAAAAGCGCGCAGAATTGGTATTACTATTGGGCCGGCCAGCGACGGGGAACCCGTGCGGCGGTGTGCGCCTACCTCTACGATGGCGCGGATCCGCTGGTTCAGTTCATGAGTGTGGAAAAGTGGCAAGCGGGACATGGTCTTAGGTTGCCTGGTCCGGTCCCCCTCGGCTTCACGCCGCCACAGGAAAACTCTGTGTATTTGCTACCGCCCATCATCGGTTATCAGAACAGAGAGTTGGACGGGGGTTATTATTTGAATGGCGGACTACCGATGAAATGGATCCAGCAGTTCGATCGACAAAATCGGCCGCTCAACGTGGATCGGCGAGGTGTGCCCATCGGCGGGAGGGCTGTAAAGCGCTGGATTACGACGGTAAGCGCGACCTTCAAGGTGGCGAATGCCCCGGATTTGGCGAACCTGACCTGGGCCCACGAAGTCAGCCACTACCGCGCCCGTATTGGCAGCGTGGGACCTGCGGATCGTGACAGAGATCGAGTGCCGGATGCATGGGAGGCGCCTTTAGGGCTGTCCAGCTTTCCGAACATGTTTAATAATCAGAATACCTTTAGTGAATTTTCCGGTTCAGGAGGCGGAGACACGGAATTCTTTGGGTATGTGAGCTCCTGCTTCAGTACGGCAGCTACCGCGCGCACCTACGCCGTGAGTAGAGTCGAGCAGGTCGCTCCGTATCCGAACGATGAGACCAGTGGCGTGGTCGTGCCACTTGCGGGTACATTCGCTGGTCAAATAGTGGGACCAGCGACACAGTCGGAAGACTGGGCGATCGACGGCTATAATTGGCAGCGGCCATGAAGGCCACCATGATCCCCAACATCCAAGCTATCGCGCTCGTCTTTGTGACGTCATCGCTGCTGCTCAGCGCCGAACCATCTGCGGTTGCCTTCAATCACGGACAATGGGTAGCGGCAACACCCACGCAGAGATCGGCTACCGTTGCGGGGATCATAGATGGGTTACAGGCGGGTCGTCTGACGTACGCCCAGGATATGGGATGGAGTCCAGCTTTTTCCGACTTCATGAAAACCTGGGAAGCATCCGACCCGCTGCCATTAGCGGACAAGAGTGAGGCCCGGCTCAAAGACTTGGCGGCCCTGGCGGTGCCGGAGCGGGCATGGCCGAGCCAGGAACCCACCAATGTGGTACAGGTCTGGGATGAACTCTGGCGACGCCTCAGCCGCGACTATGTCGCTACTCTGAGGGGGTTGACACCGACCGCAGCCGACGACCTGCTCCTCAGCCAGTTTGAGGGGACGACCAAGGTGCACCTGCACTGGGGCACTCTGGAAGCCCTGGCCGAGGCCATTGGTCCCGGGCATGAGGCGAGGGTGCGGGGCCTCTATTGGCCACTGCAAGGTGCCGCTAAGTGGGGACGCCATCCCCAGGCGGCGATGCTCATGTTCCAGATATGGCAGCATCAAACCTATGCACCGGCGGAGGAGGCGGTGCTCGCGATGTTGCTGTTGGATCCGATCACATCTGCTGCGGCCGGCAATCTGCAGAGTCTGGGCGTTAATCGACGTAACGAGATCGACGCGGATGAGGATGATTTCCCGATGCAAACGCGGCAATTCGTCGCTTTGCAGGCGGATCCTGCGCGCTCTGGCGAAGCGGCCGAAATGGGCGGGGACATGTTAAACCTCCTCGCCGGGCCAACGTCTGTCAGCAGGGCCGAGGCATATGTGACTTGGTTGGAGACGGCCGAAAGGGAACGGCCCGATGCCTATCATCAACAACGTCTGCTTTCGCGCGGGGTCTCGGCTTGGCTGACCAATATAAATGTTGGGGAACCACCCCGAAATCTGGGTGCACTGGCGGGTGTCTTCCCTCGCTTGCGCACGCTCCTGGCGCGCAGCGAGGTCTGGCAGATGGCCCAACTCGAACCAGCCAAATTTCCTGCATTGGCGCCCGTGACCATCGCCGAGTTGCGCACGCGACTCGACGCGTTGCTCGCTAAAAGCGGATCAGATTGATAAGGGAAGTGTCTGCACCGTCGCCCACAGCGCATGCCCACACCCCAATAGCCGGCAGAGCAGGTCGAGGGCGGTGTCCTGGTCTAGGTGGGGGCGGACGAAGAGGGCGACCATCTTCCCTTCGGGCTGCACATGGATGATTTCGGGAAGTTTGGCGGCGGCCAATTCCTTGGGCAGCGGGCCGTCGAGGCGCAGGCGGATGGTGCGGTCGGCGGCTTCGACGCGGCCGATGCCGAGCTCGCGGCAGCGCAGGCGGATGGCTTTGGCCTGGAAGAGGCGCACCACCGGTGGCGGGAAGGCGCCGAAGCGGTCCCGGGCCTTGTGAGCGATGGCTTGCAGGTCGGTGAGTTTGCGACAGCCGTCGAGGGTCTTGTGCAGCTCAAATTTCAACGCGGGCGTTTCGAGCCAGGTGTCAGGGATGTAGGCGTCCAGGCGCAGGCCCATCAGCGCCTGTTCGCCATCGCCGCCCATGGCCACGGCCAGTTTGCGACCGGCGACGTCGGCGGTGTCGGTGATTTTCAACATACCGGTCGCGGGGTCGCGGGGTCGCGGGGTCGCGGGGTCGGCGGCAGCGACCGCGGCCAGGGCGCCGGCTTTGGCGCGTTCGACGGCTTCGCCGAGGAGCTTGGTGTAGAGCTCGTAGCCGATGGCGTCGACGTGGCCGCTTTGCTCGGCGCCCAACAGGTTACCGGCGCCGCGCAGTTCCAGATCGCGCATGGCGAGCTTGAAGCCGGCGCCCAGGTCGGCGTATTCCTGGATCGCATTGAGGCGTTCCCGCGCCTCTTCGCTGAGCTCGCGGTGCGGCGGGGTCAGGAAGTAGGCGTGGGCCTGGCGGGTGAACCGGCCGATGCGCCCGCGGATCTGGTGCAACTCGGCCAGGCCGAAGCAGTGGGCGTTGTTGACGAACAGAGTGTTGGCGTTGGGGATGTCGATGCCGCTCTCGATGATCGAGGTGGACACCAGGCATTCGAGTTTGCCGTGGCGAAAACCGTCCATCACCCGGGCGAGGCGCTCTTCATCCATCTGCCCGTGCACCGTGTCCAGCCGCAGGTCGGGGACCAGACGCATCAAACGATGGGCGATCTCGTCCAGGTCCTGCACCCTATTGTGCACCACGAAGATCTGGCCGTTGCGCTCGCGCTCACGCAGCAGGGCGCCTTTGACCAGGTTATCGTCCCAGGGCGCAACCCGCGTCTCGACCGCTAGGCGCTCGGCCGGAGCCTCGGACAGCACCGAGATCTCGCGGATGCCCACCAGGCTGGTGTGGAGCGTGCGCGGGATCGGAGTGGCGGAGAGGGTGAGGACGTGCGGAGGCAAACGGCCAACCACCGTCGCGAGGTCGCGGGGTCGCGGGGTCGCGGGGTCGACATCGACATCGCGTACTCGTGGTGTCGCTAGGACGGCAGCAAAGGCATCAAGCGAACTCGCCAGCGCCGGCGCAGGCGTAGAAGTAGTCGCCTCTGCTGCCTGCTCGTCCGACCCCGCGACCCCGCGACCCCGCGACTCCGCGACGGCTGTCTCCACGACCCCGCGACTCCGCGACTCCGCGACGGTATTTTTTAAAGAAATGACCCCACAAATATCCCGCAACTTCTCCTTCTGCTTCACCCCGAAGCGATGCTCTTCATCAATGATGACCAGCCCAAGATCCTTGAAGGCGAGTTTGTCGGTGAGGATGGCGTGGGTGCCGATCAGCACCTGGACCTCGCCGGCGGCGGTGCGGCGCAGCACGCCGGCGCGTTCCTGGGCGCTGCGGAAGCGGGTCAGGCCGGCGACCACGGTGTTGCTGACGGCAAATCGGTCGCGGAAGGTCTCGTAGTGTTGTTCGGCCAGCAGCGTGGTGGGCACCAGTACTGCGACCTGCTTGCCGGCGGCGACGCAGGAGACAGCGGCGCGCATCGCCACCTCGGTCTTGCCGAAGCCGACGTCGCCGCACAGCAGCCGGTCCATGGCCACCGGGCGGGCCAGGTCGGCGCGGATCTCGCGCACGGCGGCGAGTTGGTCTTCGGTTTCTTCGAAGGGAAAGGCGGCGTCGAAGCGGCGGATCAGGGCGCCGTCGCCGGCCAGCACGACGCCACCTCGGGCGAGGCGGGCGGCGGCGGTGGCCAGCAATTCGGCGCTGAGGTCCTGGATGGCCTTCTCGGCCTTCTCGCGGCGCTTGGCCCAGGCTGGGCCGCCGATGCGGGCCAGTTCGGGTGCGCGGCCGGTGGCGCCGACGTACTTTTGTACCAGATCGATGGCGTCGACCGGGACGTACAGCTTGGTGCCCTCGGCGAACTCCAGCAGCAGGAAGTCCTCCATGAAGCCGCGCTTTTCCAGCGTGGCCATGCCACGGAAGAGGCCGATGCCGTGGCGCAGATGCACCACGTGGTCGCCGCGCTTGAGATCGTTCAGCGACGACAAGGGCGAGCCACCCGCCACTTTGTTGGCGCGGCGGCGAGTGGGGGCGCGTTCCGCCAGCTCGAAATCGTGGATGACGGTGAGGCCTGGTTCCAGATCGCGCCAGCCGGCGCCCAGGCGGCCGATGTGGACCTCGGCGTTGATACCGGCGTCTTGCAGGTGGCCCTGCCATTCGTTGCGCGCCTCGTCATTGCGCACCAGTACGATGGTCGCGGGATTGGTGCCGGGGGTTTCGGCCACCATCGCAGCCAGATCGGTCAGGCCCCGGCGCAGATCACCCTTGAGGCGCTCGACGCCCAAGGTGGCGGCGTCCTCGGCGTCGGCTTCAAGCTGACGCGCCAAGCGGATCTCGCGGCGGCGATGATCCTTGTCGAGGCGGGCGCGCAGCGGGATGTCGCCCAACACCACGATCGGACCGGTGGGCAATTGCTCCCACAGGCTGCGTGTGGCCAAGCCGCCATCGGCGGCAGCCAGCACAGCGTTGTCGCAGCGGCTGATGGATTCCTGGCTAAAGGGATCGAAGCGGCGGATGGTGTCGATCTGGTCGCCGAAGAATTCGATGCGGTAGGGCTCGGCCCCGATGTAGGGGAAGACGTCCAACAAGCCGCCGCGCACCGCCAGTTCGCCACGGCCTTCGACGGTGGGGACCACTTTATAGCCGCTATCCACCAAGCGGTCGACCAAGCTTTGCGGCGCGTGCTCTTGTCCGGGCAGCAGCACCAGGGACGAGCGCGCCAGTTCGATCAGATCCGGCACCGGTTGGGCGCAGGCGGCGGGGGCGGCGATCAGGATCGAGCCGGCATTGAAGGCTTCTAGCGCCGCGACACGGCGTTGATGACCGGCCCGGTCGATGGCCTCCTCCGCATCGGCGAAGCGGTCGAGTTCTGGCAGCACCGCCACGGCGATGCCCAGTTCCTCAAGATCCTCGGCCAGGGCGGCAGGCTCGGGGGTGACGATCAGGCGCGGCCGCTCGCCCAGGGGCCGCCGGGCGCAGGCCGCCAGCAGCACCGTAAAGGCCCCGCCATGCACCGCCCCCAGGACCAGCTCGCGGTCCGTCCGCAGGGCCGCGCCCAGCAGGGCGACGCGCGGATCGGCGAGGTAGCGGTCGAGAAGGAATTGCATGGGGCGGGAATGGTGCGGCGCAATGTGGGAAGGGAACGGGGGACCTTGCGCATCAGCCGAGCGTCAGAGCGCGCGCCCAGCCCCTGACATCGACGTCCCCCCTTGCTCCATCCCCAACCCAGATCCACACTACCAGCATGCATCCTCGTCTAGCTCCGGTGGTCGCACAACTCGATCGGGTGATTCTTGGCAAAAACGAAGCGGTGCGGCTGTGCGTCGCCTGCCTGCTGGCCCGGGGGCATCTGCTGATCGAAGATCAACCCGGAGTGGGCAAAACCACCCTGGCCAATGCCCTGTCCCGGACCCTGGGTCTGGAACTGCGCCGCGTGCAGTTCACCAGCGATCTGCTGCCGGCGGATATCGTCGGCACCTCGATCTACGATCGGGAACGGGCGCAGTTCGTCTTTCATCCCGGGCCGGTCTTCAGCCAGGTGGTGCTGGCGGACGAGGTCAACCGCGCCACTCCCAAGACCCAGTCGGCCCTGCTTGAGGCGATGGAGGAACGGCAGGTCACGGTGGATGGCCGCACTCATCCGTTGCCCGCGCCCTTCTTCGTCATCGCCACGCAAAATCCCGCTTGGCAGATCGGCACCTATCCCCTGCCCGAGAGCCAGCTCGACCGCTTCCTGATGCGCCTTGAGCTGGGCTATCCCGATCGTGATGCGGAGCGCGAGATGCTGGCCGGCCCCGACCGTCGCGGCATGATGCTGGGCCTTGAACCGATGCTGCGGCCCGAGGACCTGCAGGACCTGCAGCGCCAGGCGTGCGAGGTGCACGTCTCCGCGCCGCTGCGCGAATACCTGCTGGATCTGGTGGGTTTCACCCGCAGCGGCGGCAATCGCGGCCTGTCGCCCCGCGCGGGCTTGGCCCTGCAGCACGCGGCCCAGGCCTGGGCCTTCCTGGCGGGCCGCAGTCATGTGGAGCCCGAGGACGTGCAAACCGTGGCGGTGCCAGTGATGGCCCATCGCCTGGGCATGGCGGGTGAATTGACCGTGGATGGCGGGTCGCGGGCCCGGGACGTGTTGCGCTCGGTGCCGGTGCGATGAACACCGGGGCGCAGAGGGCGGCGGAACAG
>JBBQTJ010000055.1:0-13886 GCA_038213315.1 Planctomycetota bacterium | reverse complement strand
CGAACTGATCGACATGGAGTTCATCCAGTTCCACCCCACCGGCATGGTGTGGCCGCCCAGCGTGAAGGGCATCCTGGTCACCGAAGGCGTACGCGGTGAAGGCGGCATCCTCCTGAACAAGGAGGGGCGCCGCTTCATGTTCGACGACATCCCCGAAAACTACCGCAATCAGACCGCCAAGACCGAGGAAGAGGGCTGGCGCTATGTGAGCGGCGACAAGCACGCCCTGCGGCCGCCCGAGCTGTTGACCCGCGACCATGTGGCCCGCTGCATCAATCGCGAGGTCAAGGCCGGACGCGGCAGCCCGCACGGCGGCGTCTATCTGGACATCGCCTGGCTAGAGCGCCTGACCGAGCGCATCAAGGACGTGAAGCCCGAGCACCGCATCAAGGGCTCCGCGGCCGAGCACATCAAGAAAAAGCTGCCGTCGATGTACCACCAGTTCAAGGAACTGGGCGGCCTGGACATCACCACCGAGCAGATGGAAGTGGGCCCGACCACCCACTATACCATGGGCGGCATCCGCGTGAACGGCGACACCCAGATGTCCACCGTGCCCGGCCTGTTCGCCGCCGGTGAAGCGGCCGGTGGCCTGCATGGCGCCAACCGCCTGGGCGGCAACTCGCTGTCGGACCTGCTGGTGTTCGGCAAGCGGGCCGGCGAATACGCCGCCAAGTACGCCCGCGAGCAGGGTGGCGCCACCATCCACAGTGAAGAAGTCCAAGCCGCGGTGAACGACGCGCTGCACTGGATGGACGCGCCCGCTGGCGATGAGAATCCCTACAAGGTCCAGAGCGATTTGCAGGCCAGCATGCAAGAGCTGGTGGGTATCGTCCGCGTGGAAAGCGAGATGCAGCAGGCCCTGGTCAAGATCGATGAACTCAAAGTCCGCGCCGCCAAGGTCCAGGCGCCCGCCAACCGTGAATACAATCCGGGCTGGCACGTGTGCCTGGACCTGCATTGCCTGCTGACCATGAGCGAAGCCATCACCCGCTGCGCCATTGCCCGCAAAGAAAGCCGCGGCGCCCAGTTCCGCGAAGACTACCAGCAGAAGGATCCCGCCTTCGGCAAGCTGAACCACATCATCCGCAAGGGTGCCGATGGTCGCATGGAGATGGAGGCCCGCCCGGTCACCACCGTGCCGGACGAACTCAAGCAGATCATCGAAGACCAGGCGAAGTGACCGCTTTCGGCCCACGACGGAACGACCCCCTCTTATGAACCAGACCCCCTGCTCCCCCAGCGCCAACGCCGCCGGCAAACCTGCCGAAGGCGGTCAGGCAGCGGTGCGCACCTTCAAGATCTGGCGCGGCGATGCCTCCGGAGGCGGCCTCAAGGACTTCACCGCCGAGATCAGTCCGGGCATGGTCGTGCTTGATGCGGTCCACCAGATCCAGGCCCGCAACGCGCCGGACCTGGCCGTGCGCTGGAACTGCAAGGCCGGTAAATGCGGCTCCTGCTCGGCCGAGATCAACGGCAAGCCCCGCTTGATGTGCATGACCCGCATGGAGTCGTTGCCGCCCGGCGAAGTGACCATCCAGCCGCTCAAGGCTTTCAAGCCGATCAAGGATCTGGTCACCGACGTCAGCTGGAATTACGAGGTCAAAAAGAAGATCGCACCCTTCACCCCCAAGGCGCCCGAGGCCGACGGCACCTGGCGCATGCAGCAGTACGAAGTCGAGCGCGTGCAGGAATTCCGCAAGTGCATTGAATGCTTCCTGTGCCAGGACACCTGCCACGTGCTGCGCGACCACGGCAAGCACGAGGAATTCGCCGGCCCGCGTTTCTTCGTCCACGCGGCCCAGCTTGAAATGCACCCCCTGGACACCCAAGATCGCAGCGAGTGGCTGAAGAAGACCGGATCGATCGGTTACTGCAACATCACCAAATGCTGCACCGAGGTCTGCCCCGAGCACATCCACATCACCGACAACGCCATCATCCCCTTGAAGGAACGGCTCGCTGATCAGTACTACGACCCGGTGGTGAAGCTGTTCCGGTGGGTGTTCAAGCGCAAGACGGTCGAGCCCCGGACGACCTGACGACTGACCACAGCGGGCAACCGTGCCGCGGCCAGCACTAGTGGCAGCCGCTGGTCGGCCCAATGGTAATGCCGTTGGGCCAACGGGGGCCAAAGTCCTTGCCCCCCGTACATTGCCACCATACTGCCCGACCCTTCCGAAACCATGCGTCTCTTCACCGGTAATGCGAACCGTCCCCTGGCCCTGGCCATCGCGGACGCGGTCGGACAACCCCTGTCCGAAATGACCTGCGCCCGGTTTCCGGACGGAGAGGTGAAGGTACAGCTGCACGAAGACGTGCGCGGCCAGGATATTTTCGTCATCCAGCCGACGCATTCCAATGACTTCCTGATGGAGCTCCTGGTCATCGCCGACGCCATGCGTCGCGCCTCGGCCAAGCGCATCACGGCGGTCATCCCTTACTTCGGCTACGCCCGGCAGGATCGCAAGCATGAGGGGCGCGTGCCCATCACCGCCAAGCTGGTCGCCAACCTGATCACCACCTCGGGCATCGACCGGGTGCTGACCGTCGATCTGCATGCCCAGCAGATCCAGGGATTCTTCGACATCCCGGTGGACCATCTCACCGCTTTGCCGGTGCAGATCGCCTACCTCAAGGGCCTGAAGCTCAACGATCCGGTGGTGGTCAGCCCTGATACCGGCTCGATCAAGCTGGCCGACCGGGTGGCCCGCAAGCTGGGCGCCAAGCTGGCGATCATCGATAAGCGCCGCCTGGGCGACACCAAGACCGAGGTCGCCAACCTGATCGGCGACATCGGCGCCCGCGATGCGATCATCGCTGACGATATGATCACCACCGCCGGCAGCATCACCGGTGCGATCAAGGCCGTACGCATGTACGGCGCCCTCCGCGTCATCCCCGTGGCCACGCACGGCGTGCTGTGCGGCGAGGCTTACGAGCGACTCAGCGAGGTTGGCCTCGATGAACTGCTGGTGACCGACACTCTGCCTTTGAAGCGCCGTTACGCCGACCTGCCCATCCGGGTGCTGTCGGTCGCCCCATTGCTGGGCGAAGGCATCCGCCGCATCCATACCAACCAGTCGGTGAGCTCGCTGTTCGCCTGACGTATTGCTGAATCTTCACCAGGATAGGTCGCCATGTCCGCCTCCCACACTTATACCGTCCAGTCCCGTACCGCCCTTGGCAGCAAGGCCTCGCAGCGCCTGCGCCAGTCCGGCGTGATCCCGGTCACCCTCAGCCGCCCCGGCAAGGACAGCGTGCACTTGCAGCTGGACGCCAAGCAGGCCGAACACTTCGCCATCCACGTGGTGCACCTCTGCCACCTGGACACCGCCGGCGCCAAGCTGACCGCCCTGCGCGCCAAGGTCGAGCGCGACTGCCTGAGCGATCTGGTCAAACACATCGACCTGATCGAAGTCGACGAGAAGAGCGAGATCAAGGTCGACGTGTCCATCCGCCCCGACGCCCGCAACTGCGCCGGCGTCAAGGCTGGCGGCATCGTCGAACAGCGCGCCCGCAAAGTGAAGATCACCTGCAAGGCCGGCGCCATCCCCGACGCCCTGGACATCGACCTCTCCGAAGTGCAGCTGACCGAGACGGTCTACGCTGAAAAGCTGATCATGCCGCCCGGCTGCAAGCTGGCCGTGGCCCCCCGCCTGCCGGTGCTGACCATCGTCATCCCCCGCCAGATGCTCACCGCTGCCGAGCAGAAGCCCGCTGAAGGCGGCCCCGCTGCCGCTGCGACCGGCGACGCCGCCAAGGCCGCCGATTCCAAGGCCGCCGATCCCAAGGCCGCCGCAGGTGCCAAGGCTCCGGCCGCGGGCGCCAAAGCTCCGGCCGCGGGCGCCAAGGCTCCGGCTGGCGACGCCAAGAAGAAGTAAGCCGCCCGGCCGCCCAGTTGGGAGGTCGATCACGTGCTCTGACGCCCCGGCTGCTGCCGGGGCGTTTTTTTGTTTCCGTCGACAGTGCGGCAGGCTGACTAGGCTGTAGAAATGCCCCTGTGGCGCTGCATTGCCTACGGCCACGAGCGCAACCCGGCCGCCAGCCGGTATTGGTGGGACAACCGTACCCGTCGTCCGACCGACCAGGTGGTGCTGCAACGTACCATCGCCGGGGCCATGACCCTGCGGACCGGGGATGGCACGGACCATCTCGTCCCGGTCGATCAGGCGGCCTTGTTCCGATTTGGTGAGGCTAGTGGCTATGGCCTGACCCGGGCGGCTCAGGTGACTTACGAACATGAATGGGTCAATCTGGAGGGTGCAGGGCTACCGCAGCACTGGGCAGCGCTGGTCCGCCAGCATGGTCCGGTCGTGGGCATACCCCACGACGGCCCGGCGCATCGGGCCATGCTGAAGGTCATCAGCTTGGTAGAGCCGCTGAATCGCACCGACCCGGTGACCATGGCCCGGGCCATCCATGCGCTTGTAGCGCATTTGTTCGAGACCTTGGCGGCCGATCGCCGGCAGACCTTGCCGCCGGTCGAACGGGCCATCGAGAGCATCTTGGAACAACCCTGCGCCCCCTGGTCGCTGAAGGAATTGGCGGAGGAGCACGGCGTCAGTCGCGAGCATTTGACTCGCGAGTTCTGCCGCCGCACCGGCGACGCACCGGCGGCCTGGATGACGCAACGGCGCACCGCCCGCGCCCTGGAACTGCTCGCCACCACCACCATGTCCGCCAAGACCATCGCCCGTCTGTCCGGATTCTCATCGGCAGCGACGCTGGCTCGTCAGGTCCGCCGCACCACCGGCGCGGGCCCGACGGCGACGCGGCTCGGCCTGCAACCAGGAGGCTCGCCGTGATCGCTTGGCTCGCGTCGACCCTGTTCAGCTGGATCCTGGCCGCAATAACGGTCGTCTTCGCGGTTCCGGCTGCAGCCTGGCTTATCGTGGCCACGTGGCTGGCGGTCTCCGGCTCCTGGCCCAGTTCGCCGGCGCCGGATCAGTGGTGGCTGGCCGGTGGCATCAGCGCCGGCGTCCTCTTCGCCCTGTGGCAACGACCCAATGCCTTCCTGCATACCTGGCTGCACGAGCACGCCCATCTCTTGATGGCCAAGCTGCTGTGGGTCCGGGTCGGCGAACTGCAGATCACCGACGGCCGTGGCGGGCATGTGGCCTATGATCAGGTCGATCCCCTGCGGCGCATTCCCATCCTCACCGCGCCCTATGTGCTGCCGCTGGCGTTGTTGCCGGTGCTGCTGGCCCGCTGGGTCTGCCCCGAAGGCCTGCTGCGGATGCTGCTGAGCGCTGCATGCGGCGCCTTCCTGGTCTTCCACCTGCATGGCCTGTGGCACAATCTGCGGCTCAACTTCTTCGGCGCGGAGGCGGACATCACCAAGGTGGGTAAGCCGCTGTCGCTCGCCCTCATCGTGGTCGGGCTGGAACTGCTGGCGGCCCTGGCGGTCTACATCCTGTTCCAGCATCAGAGTCCGACCTGGTGGCAGTCCCTCTTCCACACCGCCCCGACCTGAAGGTTGTGATGTTCCCGCCCCTGATCGATACCCACTGGCACCCGACGAATGGGCGCTTCGCCACTGATGTAGAGGCGGTGCTGACGCGGGCCGGCGAGGCCGGTTTTGCACGCCTCATCGGCATCGGCACGGGCCTGGCAGATGCGCGGGCCCTGTTGGCCCTGCGCGCCCAGCATCCAGAATTGCTCTACGCCGCCGCCGGCCTGGATCCCTTCACCTGCCACCAGGTGGGTGAAGAGGGTTTTGCCGCTGAGCTGGCGGCCTTGGACTCCTTACTGGCGGAAGGACACTGCATCGCCGTCGGCGAGTGCGGTCTAGAGTACCATCATGCCGTCCTGCCCCGGCCGGTGCAGGCGCGCCAGTTCGCCGCCCAGCTTGAGCTGGCGCGTCGCCGGGACCTGCCGGTGGTGGTGCACATCCGCGATGCGCACGATGACGCCATCGCCCTGCTGGGCGATCACCGTGGCGTACGCGGCGTCATCCATTCGTTTTCAGGCGGGCCGGCCGAGGCCCAGGCCTACCTCGACCTGGGCTGGCACCTGTCGTTCAATGGTATCCTGACTTACAAGGCGAACGACGCCTTGCGGGCAGCTGCCGCCCTCACGCCCAACGACCGGCTACTGATCGAGACCGACGCCCCCTACCTGGCGCCCCAGGCGCAGCGCGGCCGGCGCAACGAACCGGCCTTCGCCCGCTACGTCCTGGACCTGCTCGCCGACTTGCGCGGGCAACGCGGAGAAGACGTGGCCGCCTGGACGACGCAAAACGCCGTGCGGTTGTTCGCGCTGCCCGCCTGCTGGTGATACTTAAAAAGACTGATCCCGCAGGAAACCTGCGGGATCAGTCCAGGTAGCGCACTCTGACGATGGTCAGGAATGGACCGGCTGGGTCAGCGCGGTGATGATCACCGCATTGGCTTTCTGCCGGACCTCGATGAGCACATCGAGATGGTCACCGAGGCGCTCACGGAGCTCTTCGGCGAAGGCGCGGGCGCGGACGGGGTCGGGTTCCCCGTGTTCGTCGTGAAAGACGAAGCGGTCGGTACCGCCGCAGGTGGCGAGATACCCGATCAAGCTTTCGAGGCTGTTCGTGGTGATCATGTTACGCTCTGGTATGAGTATCGGCTTATCGACTAAGCAACACAAGTGCCGCATTGGTCGACAGGGACTGAGCGACTGACTGACAAGGACTTGCGTGTTTGAACATTACTCGACCACGGCTTGGGTGGGCATGGTCACGTCATTTCGACGCACCATCACCGAGTCGTTTCTCGAAGGCCTCCAGCCTGGCCTCATGGTTTTTGCGGGCCGCCTCCAGGTCGTCGATGCGTTTTACCAGCGCCGCTGAGCTGAACGTCGCTGCCGCCACCTGGTCGAGGGTGGCCAAAACTTCGCGTAGAGTCCGACGCACGTTGCCGAATTGCTCCCGGGCCAGGCGACCCTGTACCGCGCCGCGGGCCTCGACATCGCCCATGGTCGCCAAGGCCCGGGCGGCGGCGGAACGCAGATGCAGATCCGCATCGAGCAGCCGTTCAAGGAGGCGCCGTAGGCGCGGGCGGGCCAGGACGTGGTGCGCGCCCAGTTGCCCGGCGGCGGTGCAGGCCGCTAGGCGGACCCAGTCGCCTTCCGCCGGATCGGCCAAGACGGTGGCAACGTCGTCCACCGCGGCGGCCTCAAGGCTGGCACCCAGACCGCGCAGGATGGCCTGACGCTGGCGCTGATTCCAGCTGTCCTGCTTCAGCCGGGCGCGCAGCAGCGGCGTCGCCCCCGCAAGTTCCAGGGCGCCGCGAGCGGCAAAGCATTCACCCGCCACTAGGCGGCTGGTCTCGGCATCGCCCCAGGCGATGAGCCGTTCACCGATGACGGTAGCCATCGCAGTCCGACCCATGCCGCCCAGGGCTTTGGCCACCAGGCGGCGCAGTCGCGGCGGCACTTCCGAAGACCACAGGCCCAGAAGCGCCTCGCCGGCTGATGCGGTGGCCTGCTGACCAAGAGCCGCGATGGCCTCTTGCCGCACCAGTTCGGGTCCGCCTGCGGCGGCGTTTCCCAAGCCCTGGACCAGCGCGGGACTGGAGGCGCGGACCGCCACGGCGACGGCGCTGCGGGCGCGTCCAGCCGCGCCCAGCCGCGCATCCGCCAAGCGGGCGAGATGCGTCGCCGTGTCGCCGGGTTCATCCCAGGTGGCGAGCAGGTCGCCTTCGCCATCAAGACACACCCACGCGGGGGCGTGGCCACAGGGGATGATCAGGGTTTCGCGCTGGCGGGTCAGCTCGATGACCTGCCGCAGCAGGGGCTGTTGCGGATCGGTGGATGGCCAGGTCAACGAGGTATGCAGACGCCAGGGGTCGCCCGGGGCCTGCTCGATGTCCACCACTAACTGGCCACGCACGGGATCGTGATGATGCCGTACCGTCAGTCGCGGATGACCGGGACGCTCCAGCCATTGGGCAAAGAACCAGTCGGCCGGCTCGCCGGTGGCATCTTCGACCGCTTGCCGGAAATCCGCGGTCTCGACCAGGTCATGGGCATGCCGGGTCAGGTAGAGCTTGAGAACGGCACGGAAGCGGCGCTCGCCCAGCCAGCGGGCCAGCATGTGCAGGACCAAGCTGCCTTTCTCATAGGCGACGCGATCGAAAAGCTCATAGGCATCGACAAAACGGCCGGTGACCAGGGCCCGACGATAGGAGGTGCTGTCCTCGTCCAGGTATTCCTGCCGATTACGCCACAGCTCCAGGGCCAGGGCGCTGGCTTCAAGCGTCGGATCATGGGCCAAATGGGCCCGGAAAGCGGCCACACCGCGCGCCTCGAAATAGGTGGCGAAGCTTTCGTTCAGCCACAGGTCGGCCCACTGCTTCATGGTCAACAAGTCGCCGAACCATTGGTGCGCCAACTCGTGGATGACCAAAGCGTCGGCATCGACGTCCTCGACCTGCTGCACCGTTGCGGTCATCAGCACCCGATCGGTGATGGTGGTCAAGGTGGTGTTCTCCATGCCGCCCCACATGAAGCGGTGGACCACCACGTGGCCGTAGCGCGCCCAAGGGTAGGCCACACCCACGGTGTCGCCCAGATGACGCAGGGCGAAGGCGGTGGCGCGCAGCGTGGTCAGGGCTTCGGCGCCGCGACCCCGTGGCACCCAGTGGGTGGTGGGCACCGGGCACGCGGGGTCCTCGACCCCTTCCAGGTCGCCGACTACCAGATTGACCAGGTACAGGACATGGGGCAGGTCCTGGACATGGACGGTGGTCGCCCAGCCATCGCCGTGGTCAGTGCACGCTTCGCGCCGGCCATTGGCCACCGCCGTCAGGGCCGCACGATGACGCACTTGGATGCGATAGGTGCCAAGATTGTTGGGCGTATCGAAGCATGGAAACCACCAGGAGTGGTCTTCGGTGGCGCCCTGGGTCCAGGCCATCTGCACGCGGCCCTGGGCCGGATCCGCAGCAATGAAGTACAGGCCCTTGGCCGGATGATCGACGGCAAAGGCCAAGCGCACGGTGTGCGCCTCGTCATCCGGCCAGGGGATGCGCAGCCGGCCATCCGCCTGGCTGAAGGTCACCACACCGCCATCCAGCGACACTTCACCAATGGCCAGATCGTGCGCGTCCAGTTCCAGCACCCGGCCCTGGCCGCCGGCGACCGGCGCGCAGCGGTGGCTGACCTGGCCGGCCAGGCGCTGCGCATCCAGATCAATGGTGACGGCCAGCTCGGTGTGGCTGATGCAGAACAAGCGCGGACGCGTCCACTGGCGGGGCGTGTCTTCGGGGCAGAATGGGCGGGGTTCGGACATGGACTGGTCGTATGCGGGATCGCGCCAGGCCAAATGGGCAAGCCGGGCCGACCGCCCGGGTCGCTCCTGCACCCAGGGACCAAGTCCGTGGCCCGCCTTGACGTTGGCTCCGCTTGGAGCTATGACAGTGTAGGTGGCGGTGGCACTGGCGACGCGTAGTTTGCCAGCACCACCGCAGCCCTATACCAGGGCCAGCACCAGACACGGAGGACGCAGGTGGAATCCGAGCTCGATCGCTTGCGCAAGAAGGTGGAGAATTTTCCCTCCGCCTCCCTCTACAACCGGCTCGCCGAGTTGGCGCGGCTCAACGGCGGCGTCGACGAGGCCGTGGCCGCGTGCCAGAAATGCATCAAGGAGTTCCCCCGCAACGGGCAGGCCTATGTGATGCTGGCCGAGGTCGCCCTGGCCAAGGGCGAGCGTAGTGAGGCGCGCCGCCAGCTGAGCACCGCCATCGATCGGGATCCGCGCTGTTATGGCGCCCTGCGCATGCTGGCCGACCTGCTGGCCGAAGCGCGCGAACCCGCCCAGGCAGCCAGCCTGCTGCGTCAGATCCTGACCTTCCGCCCCACCGATCAGCCGGTGATCGCCCGCATTGCCGAGCTTGAACCCAACGCGCCAGCCGCACCCGTCGCTGCGCCGGTCGCCTCGCCAGTACGCCCGGCAGCGCGTCTGGCCACGCCGCCGCCGCCGCCGCGCTTTCCGACCCCGGCGCCCCTCGGCCGGCAGTCGGTGCTTGAACCGCTGTGCCGTGAAACCGGCGTACGCGGCGCCTTGGTGGCTGATGGCTCTGGACAGGTCGTGGTCAGCATGAACCTGGCCGCCGGTACCGAAGACCTGCTTGCTGCCCTGGCGGTCGAACTGGCCCAGGCAGGGCGCTTGGCCATGGCTCAGACCGGCTGCGATCAGGCCGCCACCTGGGCCGTGCGGGCCGACGCCGGCCAAGTCATGCTGTTCCAACGCAACCAGTTCCGTGTGGTGGTGCTGGCGGACGCCGCCATCCGTCCAGCGATGCTGGAACTACGCGCACGCCAAGCCTTGATCGACCTGGGGGCCGGCTGACATGCAGGATATCCTCTCGCAAATGACCCGGGTCCGGGGCGTCGGCGGCTGCCTGCTGGTCTCCAGCGATGGCCTGCCCATGGCCAGCGCCCTGCGTGGCGGCACCGATGAAGGCCAATTCGCGGCCGGCCTGGGCGCGCTGGTCGACACCGCCATGCGCCTGTGCTCCACCTTCGGCCTTGGCCGCTGGTCCTACGTGAATGGGGCCGGCGACGGTGGTGGGTTGCTCCTGATCGCAACCGGGCCAGCCTATCTGGCCGTGGCGGTCGATCCCACTGCCAACCTCGCCCTGCTGCAACTCGAGATCAAACCGTTCGCTGAGCGCCTGGCCAAAGCCTTGACGCTCTGACACCCCGGAAAGCCCATGGTCCAGATCAATTTCGGTCAACGTGAAGTCAGCTGCAAAGTGGTGTTCTATGGCCCGGGCATGTCCGGGAAGACCACCAATCTTGAGATCATCCACAAGAAGGCGCCCAAGGATGCGGTCGGCGAGATGGTCTCGATCGCCACCGAGACCGACCGGACCCTGTATTTTGACTTCCTGCCCCTCGATCTGGGTCAGGTGGCGGGCATGCGTACCCGCTTTCAGCTCTACACCGTACCCGGGCAGATCTATTACAACGCCACGCGCAAGCTGGTGCTGCAAGGGGTGGACGGGGTCATCTTCGTGGCCGACAGCGCCCCCGAGAAGATGCCCGAGAATCTCGAATCTTTTCAGAATCTGCGCGACAATCTCACCGAGATGGGCCTCAACGTCGATGACCCGACCAGCCAGGGCTTCGTGCCCGTGGTCTTGCAGTACAACAAGCGCGACCTGCCCACCGCCCAGACCGTGGCGGACATGAACGCGCAGATGAATCCCAATGGCGCCCCGACCTTTGAAGCGGTCGCCCGCGATGGCAAGGGCGTGTTCGCGACCCTCAAAGAGATCTCGCGGTTGGTGATTGAAAAGCTCAACAAGGAGCACGCCCCGGCTTCCGGTCGTCGCCGCACCGCACAGAACCTGGAACCGGTCAAGGGCACCCCCGCACCGGCCCCCACGCCGGCCCGCAGCCCCCAGTTGCCCCCGCCGCCCCTGGTCCACCAGATGCCGGCGGTCCAGCACACGCCTTCGGGCCAGCGGGCCATCCCCCCATTGTCGGCGCGCAGCGCACCGCCGCCGCCACCGCCGCCGGCCCAGCGATATGGCTCGGGGGGGCATGTGGCCGCCAATGCTTCGGGCGAACCGTCCGGCGCCAACCGCCGTGGCTATTCCCCGACCGCACCCACCCCGGCCCATGGCACCCCGGCCGAGGAACCGTCACCGCGCGAGCGGCACCTCAGCAAGGCCAAGCCCCCGGCCATCGATGGCCGACGGCCTGCGCCGCAGCCAGACCTGGGTCAGACCGATCCCAATCTGCGCCGCTATCAAGCCGCCAGCACCGGTGGCGGTGGCGTGGTGAAGGTCCTGATGATCATGCTGCTGCTGGCGCTGTTGGCTTTGGCCGTGCTGGTCATCCTCGCTCTGCTGGTTCCGGCGGTGGCGTCGCACATGCCGCCCGGCATCCAGAGGCTGCTCTATCCCGAGCCGGTGACCGCGCCTGCTACGGTGCCGGTCCCAGCCCGGGCAGCGCCGCCTAAGGTCGCGACCCCGGTGGCCGCACCTGTGCCGGCGCCCGAGCCGGCGGCGGCTGAGTCGGTACCCGTCCTGGCCCCTGCCGCCACCACCGCGCCCTGACACCGGAAGGTTCGCCATGGTCAGCGAGAACGAGGCTCTGCGCCTGCGCCGGTTGGTGTTCTACACCGCCGACATCGACCGCATCAACGCCGCGCTGTTGACCTTCGTGCGCAAATCTGGCGCCACCAGCGCCCTGCTCATCGACCAAGAGGGTCATCTGGTGGCTCGTCAGGGCTTCAGCGAGGCCAAAAGCAAAGATGGCAGCGCCATGGCCGCCTTAGTGGCTGGCTCTTTCGCCAGCACCCGCGAGGTCGCCAAACTGCTAGGCGAAAGCGAATTCCGTACGCTCTTCCACCAAGGACCACACCAAAGCATCAGCGTGATCCTGATCGGCGAACGTACCTTGCAGGTCGCGGTCTTCCCCAGCGCGGTCAAACCCGGCATGGTGCAGGTGCTAGGCAAGGAACTGGCCAACCAGCTTGAGGTCATCCTCGCCGAGGCCGCCAAGCGTCCGCCGGATGCAACCCAGCCGCAACTTGGCAGCGGCTTCAGCGACGCGATGAAGGACCAGTTGGACAATCTGTTCGGCAATCTGTAGGCCTCTTCATGGGCGATCCGCTGACCTCGATACTTGCCCGACTGGATCGCCTGGAAACCGCGCTCGGCATTGCCACTGATCAGCCTGCTGATCCCGCGCGCATCAAGATTTTCATCAAGCGTCGTTCTACTGATTTCAATAATGGTGTGACGTAACTGCTCGGGCCGGGGCCCCGCCGCGCCTGCGGTGGGGCGGGCGCCGAGTGGCGATGGCGGCATACAATCGGGCGAAGCCCGATCCCGCCACGGTTTTTGGAGCGCAGCGACGAAACCGAGCCACGACAAAGCCCGTGGGTAGGCCGCAAGGCCGTAGGGGCCAAGCCCCTGAGCAGGCAGGTGGGCCTTCGATTATGACTACGCTAGAGAGCTAGACGCGCAGGCCTGACCGGCCCGGTGGGACTTTGGCTAGCCGTGTGCGTTGCCATCTGGGTCAAGAGACCCCATGCCCGCACTTACCGCCATCAACGTCGCCCCCACCGCTGATCCAGGTTCGACCACCGAAGGTCCGGTCGCACCGGGCGATACGCTGTTCGCCGTGGACCTGGCCCAGGCCGGCGAGGACAGCCTGGTACTGCCCGCGCAGGACGACCAGGCATTGAGGCCGCTCACCACCGACCCAACGATGCCTGATCTGGCGGCCTTGCTCAGCGCCATTCTCACGCCGCATCAGGCGTCGACCCAGCAGGTCGAGGCCTTCCTGTCGGCGGGCGGCGATCCCGACTTGGCCGCGGCGATGTTGGCCAGCATGGCGCCTGGCCTGCCACCGGCTGGCCAACCTGGAAGTGATGCCACTGCGGCTGCCGCGCTTGCGGTGGTACCGACCTTGGCCGCGCTCAGTTCCGCCGCGGTGGTCGCTGCGAATCCTCCGGGCGCTACGTCTGGGCCGCCGGCGACCACCCACAGCGCTCTGCCACTACCGATGGTCCCGGGCAACGCGCCCGACGCTGCCAGCCGCATCGCACCACCTGCCACCGTGGCGCCCACCAG
This sequence comes from Planctomycetota bacterium, assembly GCA_038213315.1. Taxonomy (GTDB): domain Bacteria; phylum Planctomycetota; class UBA11346; order UBA11346; family UBA11346; genus JBBQTJ01. Next base: position 321 of record JBBQTJ010000055.1, on the reverse strand, counting down.
CACGGTCACGGCCCCGGCCTTTGCACCGACGGCCGCCGCCGGCGCGGTGCCAACGGCACCAGCACCGCTCGCGCTCATGCCCTCGGTGCCGGCCACGGCAAACAGCCTGGGCTTGGCCATGGCGCCACCGCTCCTGGACGCGCCCGTGCCCCTCAGCATCAACCCGGCCGGTCAGGTCGCGCCGACTGCACCGATGACCGCCGTAGTTTCGGCGTTGGCCCCTGCGGACCCAGGAGCTCTGGTCTCTGCCCCGCCGGCCATTGCTGCGCCAGTCCAGCATGGACCAGTCGTCACTGACGGCGCCTCGGCCACTCCCATGGC
>JBBQTJ010000054.1:0-13942 GCA_038213315.1 Planctomycetota bacterium | reverse complement strand
GCTTACGGCGGCGGCGGAATCGGCCTCATTCTTCTGATCGCATTCGTCGTCTACTTCGCTGGCGGCTTCCGCGGCAATAGATGACGTTGCAGTGGTGGTCTCTGACCGCCATGTTGCTATTCGCGCTCTCAGGCGGTTTTGGAATTATTGCACATCTTTCCGGTTTCTAGTGCCATTACCTGCCTGGGACGCGTGCCGAGCTGAATCCTCAGATGACCGCATGATAATGTGTTGCGGAGTCTGAATGGTCTGGATGCGGCGTTTGTTCTTTGACATTATTCGTGCGTCCTCGCCATGGGAGAAATTTAGGTTTTCTCCCATGTGCGATTGGCATTGTGGGGCGCGATCAATGGATTCTGATTATCCGCCAAAGCTACGCACCGTCGCAGTGAGTTGATCAATCATAAATTAATATTTTTACCAATGTTACGTTTTATATTACAGTGCCCGAGCACTGTTGTTTTATTTTTAAGTAAGCTGATTTCTCCACCGCCGCGCTGCCTAGCACCGTTATGCTGTTGGCTGGCTTCTGCGGAGTGGTCTTTCGCAGGCATTCATTCAGTTTATTACGATATTAGCACTGGCGCCGTTTGGCTTCGACTCCGGTTTTGCATCCGCGCTGGACGGCAATGTCGGGTTGCTCGGCTATTGATTTTTCTCACCTTGGTTGCTCGGGGAACTGAGCCAACATGGGCACAAAGGTTGAGAAAATTGACTACTGTAGCGTGACGTCCCGAGCAACTTATTTGGGAAAGCTGAATAAATGCGTGGCAAGGAGTTGGCTTCTGAGCTGCGCATCATCCAACGCCAACAAAAATCCTGCCGCAGATGACTGCGGCAGGATTCGTGGTTGGGGTACAGGGATTCGAACCCCGATAGGCAGAGCCAGAATCTGCAGTCCTACCGTTAGACGATACCCCACTGAGCGAGGCGCGGATGCTAGCGTTGGTGGGTGGGCGTCAAGGTGCGGGGGCGATGCCAGCGCGGTGGCGCCAGGTGGTGGCAGCGGGGGTGTCGCCGTCGGCCTGGGCGAGGTCGGCGAGGGCGCGGGCAGTGGCGGGGTCGCGGTCGAGGTCCCAGGCGCGGGTGTAGTAGCGTTGGGCGTCGCTGGGGCGGCGGTCGGTGACGGCGATTTCGCCGAGGCGGGTGTAGGCCCAGCCAGCGTTCGGGTCGAGGGTGGTCAGGCGGTGCAGGAGGGGCGCCTCGTGGACGGTGTCGCCGGCCTGCTGGGCGAGGCGGGCGCGTAGGCTGAGAGCGGGCTGATGCTCGGGGTCGCGGTCCAGGGCGATGTCGCACCAGCGGGCGCTGGCGGCGAGGTCGTTGCGGCGGGCGGCGACGATGCCGCGGCCGTAGGGGCCCCAGGGACTTTCGGGGACGATGCGTTCGATGTCGGCGTAAATGGCGTCGGCGTTGGCGTAGCGCTGCAGGTCGAGGTAGGTGGCGGCCAGGCGGACGCGGGGTTCGGGCCAGCGCGGGCTGGCGGCGATGGCCTGTTCGTACCAGGGGATGGCCCCGGCGTCATCGCCGGCCTGGCTGGTCAGTTCGGCTTTGTACAACAGTACGACGGGATGGCGGCTGCCGCCAGCGAGCAGGGCGGCGCATTGTTCGCGGGCCTGGTCGAAGAGGCCGTCCTGCACCAGGGCGCTGAGCTCGTCGACCTTGCGCGCTTCGGCCAGGTCGACGGCGGCGGGGCGGGGGCCGAGGGTTACAAAGGGGTTCACGGCGTGACCGCCTTCGAGGAAGAACACAGGCTGACCTTGGACGGGGCGTGGTGGTTCGACTTCGGTCCCGGTGGGTGGCGTGCGGCTGGCACAGGCGGAGCTAAGCGCGAGGGTGAGCGCGAGGGCGCTGCGGCAGAGCCAGGTGTGGCCGGGCCGTGCCCAGGTGACCGTCGCTTGGTCACGGAGGTTGGCGCACTGGCCGGCACGGTGATCGGAGCGGCTCATGTGTGGTGATCCTGACCCAAGGCCCGGGCCATGCCACCGACCTTGGCGTTCAGTTCAGCCCATTCGGCAGCGGGGTCGCTGTCGGCGACGATGCCTCCGCCGGCGTGCACGGTGAGGTCCTGGCCGGTTATTTCGGCGGTGCGGATGGGCACGGCCAGGGCCGCGTCGTGAGAGGAGACAATACCGAACGCCCCGCAATAGGCGCCGCGCGGGTCGTGTTCGAGCTGGCGCAGCCAATGCATGGCGCGCAGCTTGGGCGCGCCGGTGATGCTGCCGGCGGGGAAGAGGGCGCGCAGGGCGGTGACTGGCGTGGTGCCGGGGTGAAGGGTGGCGGTGACGCGGGAATAGCGGTGATGGACATAGTCCAGGTCCATCACCGCGCCTCGATGGGCGACCTGCACGCTGCCTGGCACGGCATGGCGGCCCAGGTCGTTGCGCACCAGATCGACGATCATGGTCAGTTCGGCGGCGTCCTTAGGGCTGCTGGCCAGTTCGGCGCGCATGGCCGCGTCGTCGCCAGGGCGGCGTCGGCGGGTGCCCTTGATCGGCTCGCTCCAGGCCTGTTGGCCGTGCACCTGCAGCAGGCATTCGGGACTATGGCTGGCGACGCTGCCGTCGCGACCGCGGAAGAAGGCGGACCAGGGCGCGGGGCTGGTGGCGATCAGCTGGCGGAAGGCGGCCCAGTCGCGGTGCGGGCCCGGCCCCAGGCGACCGTTGAAGGCCAGCGTGAGGTTGAGCTGATAGACTTCGCCGGCGGCGATGGCGTCCAGGCAGGCGCGCACCTGGCGGGCGTGCCAGGCGGCGTCTTGGGCCGGGCGCAGCGGGCCTTCGAGCAGCGCAGGCGGCAGCGGCGCGGCGGCGGGTAAAGCGCTCAGGCCATGCAGGCGCCAGGCGTTGCCATCCCAGGCCGCCCAACGGTCGAGTGACCAGGCGCGGCCGGGCTGGTCGGGAAATTCGTAGGGCAGCTGCACCGCCAGGCCGCCGGTAAAGTCGCTGATCGGCCACGAGCCGGCCTGGTCACGCGGGGCCAGGGGCGGCGCTGGTGTGGCGGCGGCGAGGGCTTCGAGGTGGGGCCACGAAGTGACTGTCAATTCGTCCAGGGCCCAGGCGACCAGCCACTGCTTTCCGTCAGTGAAGGCCACCAGGCCGGGCTGGTCGGCGACGGCGTCTAACAGTCCGCCGAGGCTGTTCATGCGCAGTCCCGGCGTGGCCAATAGCCCTCGGATACGGGCCGGAACACTGGGGGAACCCGCTGTTGTGGGCTGTTTTTTCCGTGCCGAGTGCAACTCGGCGCTTTCAGGTGGCCCGTAACCGAGGGCCATTGCTGGCGCGGCGGCATCAGCACACGGTGCATCGCAGCGACAGATCCAGGGCCGGGTTGGAGTGGGTCAGTTCGCCGACGGAAATGCGGTCGACGCCGGCCTCGGCGAAGTCGCGCACGGTGGCCAGGGTGATGCCGCCGGAGGCTTCGAGCTCGGCGCGGCCGCGGCGGGCTACGGCGGGGATGCGGTGGGTGCCGGAGTCCACGCCAGCGGCGTGGCGGTCGCGCATGTGCACGGCCTCGGCGCATTGCGCGGGGCTCATATTATCAAGCAGCACCAGATCAGCGCCGGCGTTCAGCACCGGGATGAGATCATCCAGGCGTTCGATCTCGCACTGCACCACCATCTCGCCGCCCAAAGTGGCACGGCAGCGGGCCACCGCTTCGGCGGGGCCGCTGCCTTGGAACAAGACGCCATCGGGGGCGTCGACGCCATCGGCCAGACCCAGGCCGGCATACATCAGGGCGATGTGGTTTTCTTTGATCAGCACCTGATCGAACAAGCCGAAACGATGGTTGCGGCCGCCGCCGGCGACCACGGCGTATTTTTGCAGGGCGCGCAGGCCAGGCGTGGTTTTGCGCGTATCATAGATGCCGGCGCTGGTGCCGGCGCAGCATTCGACATAGCGTGCGGCCAAGGTCGCGGTGCCGGATAGGCGCTGCGCCAGGTTGAGGCCGGTGCGTTCGGCGATCAGCACGGCGCGGGCCGGGCCGGTGCATTCCATCACCACCTGGCCGGGCACCACGGGCGTGCCGTCGGGCAGCAGGCTGGTGATTGCCACCTCGGCGTTGAGGGCGGCGAACACTTCGGCGAAGACGGGCAGGCCGCAGACCACGCCTGGGGCCTTGGCCTTCAGGACGCCGTGCAGGCGTGCGCCCTCGGCCACCAGGGCGCGGCAGGTGAGGTCCTCGTGACCGGCCAGGTCTTCGGCCAGGGCCGTGCGGACGAGCGTGCGGGTGTGCTCAGTCTGATAGATGCTCATGGGTTGCTTACTCTCGTCCGGCGTACAGGGCCTTAACCACGTCTTCGATGGAGGGCTCTTCGATGCGGATGTCGGCCACCACCAATTGCCCCAAGCAGCGTTGCAGCACGGCCGGCACCGGGGTGGTGGCGGGCAGGTCGGCAGCGATTTCGAGGGGGCTGGTGCGGCGCCAGGTCACGCCCTCGCTGGCCAGGAGGGCCAAGGCAGCGTCGTCGGCGGCGTAGCGCAGGCCCAGCACCAGACGCGTGCCGCCGCCGTAGCGGGCCTTCAGCGAGTCGAGATCGCCGTCATGCATGATGCGGCCCTGGTCGATCACCACCACGCGCCGGCACAGCGCTTCGATGTCCTGCATGTCATGGGTGGTCAGCAGCACGGTGATGCCGTCTTCGCGGTTCAATTCGGAGAGAAAGCCGCGCAGGCGCTCTTTGGTGACCACGTCCAGGCCGACGGTGGGTTCGTCGAGGAAGAGCACCTGGGGCAGGTGGATGAGGCTGGCCGCTAGGTCGGCCTTCATGCGTTGCCCCAGAGACAGCTTGCGCACCGGCGTGCGCAGGAAGGGGGTCAACTCCAACACCGCGTCGAAGCGCTTGAACCGCGCCTCGTAATCGGCTTGCGAGACGCCGTACAGATGGCGCAGCAGGGTGAAGCTTTCGCCGACCGCCAGATCCCACCAGAGTTGACTGCGTTGGCCGAAGACCGCGCCCACCGTGCGGACGTACTGGGCGCGCTGCCGGTAGGGGTCGAAACCATTGACCCGCACCGTGCCGGTGGTCGGCGTCATGATGCCGGTCAGCATCTTGATGGTGGTGCTTTTGCCGGCGCCATTGGGGCCGATGTAGCCCATCATCTCGCCCTGGGGAATGGTCAGATCGATGCCATTCACGGCGGTCAGGCTGCGGTACTTGCGATTCACCACGTCGCGCAACGACCCCCACAGGCCGGGCCTGCGATCGAAGGTGCGGAAGGTCTTCACCAACTGGGTGGCGACAATCGCGGCGGTCATGGGTGGGGACGTTAGGACGCTTGGGCGTGGGGCGAAGGGCGAAGTGCGGGCGACCGTCACGGGGACGAACAGCCCGGCGTCGCGGTGGCCATTGTCCTCTCACGCGGCCGTTGCTAGATTACGGCCATGTCCGCCCCGGTGCTTGACCTTGGGCATGAATGGCACCGCCAGCGCACCTCGCTGCGGACGGCGCGGCAACGTCCGCCGCCCTTGGTGGCGGCGGGCCTGGACATGATCCATGAACCTGAGACCGGCCGCCAGGTGAAGATGGGCGGGCTGGCGGTGATCTTCGGCACCTTCCCGGCCAGTCTTGAGGAGTTCACGTCGCTGGCGCGGACGCGGCTGCACCTGGCGCCAGAGCAGGCCAAGGAATTGGATCCGGTGCTGAACACGCGGCTGATGGCGATGTGGGCCTGGTTGCCCAGCCGGCGGCAGGATTGCTATCTGGAGTTCGATCGCGCGACCGGCGTGCAGACCATCTGGTTGATCGGGCCGGGCGACGGCGAGGTCTTCGAGCTGGATCAGGAGGCCGATCGCACCGCCTTGGATCATGCCTTTCTTGAAGCCCTGGTCTTGAATGGCCCGGGCCACTGGGGCGGCGAGACCGGCCTGGTCCGCCTGATCGAACGGTTCGGTCAGCAGCCACTGCTGATCGCGGCCCAGGTGGCCGACGCGCTGGAGCATCACGCCAAGGAGCCGCGCCGGGCCCTGGCGCTGGCGCAAGAGGCCTGGCCTGATCTTGAGGGGGATGCCGATGCGGCGTGGCTGGCATTGGTTGGTCGTGGGCACCCGTGGGTGCAAGTGCAGTTGGGCCGCCTGGCCTTGCGTCTGGGGCTGGTGCGGCCGGCGCGACGGCTGCTGGCGGCAGCGGGTGGAGCCGTCGGCAGCGACTGCGGCCCGGTGGCGTGGTTCGACCTGGGCCAAGCCTGCGAAGCGTTGGAGGAGCTGCCCGCAGCCGAACAGGCATTCACTCGCTATGCCGCTTTGCGCCCGGCCGATCCCGATGCTTGGCGACGGCTGCTGGGGTGCCGGCTGCGCCTGGGCAATCTGCACGTGGCGGACGAGACGCTGCGTCGCTATCGGGCGGCGGGTGGCAAGGATGCCGACCTGGTCGACCGCTATCATCAGGTGGCCCTGCGCGCGCGCCTGCCCTTGCTGCAGCGCGCGCGGCTGGCGGCCTGGTTCAACGCCCGGCTGGTGCCGGCCCTGGATCTGCGCCTGGGGCTGGAGGCGCTGGTGGCCGAACTCAGTGCGATGATCTTCCCCGGCGCGGAAGAGGCCTTCCATGAAGCGGTGGCCGCCGCGGTCACCGCCGTCGGGCCGGTGGCGGCGCGGACGGTGCTGTGCGCCCTGCCGCTGCATGGCGGTCTGCATCGGGACGAGGCCGATGCGGATGCGCCCTTCCTGGCCGCCGCCGCTGCCGAGGCTTTGTCCCTGCATGCCGAACTGCTGCTGGAGCCGCGGCTCCCCGCTGAAGAATGGCTGCCAACCTTGGCGACCCTGGCCCATGCCGGCCGTCGCCGCTTTCTCTAGGATCCCATGGACCGCGTCGCTGCCATCCTGGCCCTCTTGGAAGACCGCGATCCGCGGGTGGTGGATCCGCTGCTGTCGCGCTTGGCGGCAGATGAGTCGTTGCTGGATCGCACCTGGCTGGCCGCTTTGGAGCGCGGTCAGGAGCCGCCGATGGCCCTGGTCCATCTGGTGCTGCGTCAGGATGCCGAAGCCTTGGTCGATGCCTTTGCCGAGGCCGAGGATTTGGAAACCGGCGTGTGGCTGTTGCCCCGGCTGCTGAAACCGCGCTTTGATCATCGCGGGGCCGGCGTCGTGGCCCTGGACGAGGTGGCGGCGCGGCTGCGTCTGGACGGCATCAGTGATGGCGGCGCCCTGGCCGAGTGGCTGTGCGGCGAGTGCGGCTTCGCGGGCGACCACAGCGATTTTGACAATCCCCTCAACACCTACCTGACCACGGTCCTGGAACGGCGCATGGGCATGCCCATCGCCTTGACCTCGTTGTGGATCCTGGTGGGCCGGCGCCTGGGCCTGCCTTTGGAAGCCATCGCCATTCCCGGCCACGTGGTCGGCCGGTGGAGCGGCGGCTATGTCGATCTGTTCGAAGCTGGCCGCGCCATCACCGTCGAAGAGTTGGACGAGCGGGTGCGCGGCTTTGGTGGGCGCGCCGCGCCCTTTTTGGCCCCGGCCAGCGATCGCGCTTTGCTGCGACGGATGGCCCGCAATCTGACGCACAGTTATTTACGCCGCGAAGACGTGGTCCGTGCAACCATCGCGCATGGGCTGGCGACGGGGTGATTTGACGGCCGTCGCGGGGTCGCGATGTCGCGGGGTCGCGGGGTCGGACGGGGACGACAGGACAGCCGTCGCGGGGTCGACATCCAAAGTCCGATGACAGGGTGCGAATGGTGGGCTGTATTAGTTTTGACCCCGCGACTCCGCGACCCCGCGACTTCGCGACGGTTGTCCCGATCCGCTTACGGTGGACTCGCGGCTTGGTCGTTTTCTTTGATGATTTTGTCGACGCCATCGGCCCAGGTGTTGGTCAGCAGGGTGCAGGCGGACATGCGGGGTTTCACTTGGACCACGGTGGCAAGGACGAGGTCCTGGCCGGTGCGGCGGATGCGGAAGCGTTGGCCAAGGGTTACGCCGTGATCTGAGCCGACGCTGAGCATCACCAATTGCGCGCGGTTGTTCTCATCCGCTTGGACGGCGAGGACGATGGCGCTGAGGGCCTTGCTGAGCACCAGCGGGGTGGCCGCGCTGGTGGTGCTGTCGGTGATGACGGCCGGGGCGGCGGCGGCTACGGCGGCGGCGGGTGGGGTTACGCCCGCGCCCGCTGCCGCACCTTTGGGGGCGCGCGCGGGTTCGCCGTCCAGCACGGCCAGGGCAGTGCGGGTCGACGCGGCCGCGACCGCAGGCGATGGGGGCGCGGCGGCGGTCCGGTTGGCGCCGGCGATCTGCATCACCAGGGCGGCGTCGGCCAGGCTGATGCGGCCGGCGGCCAAGCCATCCGCCAGGCTGCGCAGTTCGGCGCCCAGGGTGGTATCGCCGGCGCTGGTCGCGGCGGTGGCGCGGCTGGCGACGATGCGGGCAGCGATGGCGACGGCGTCGTCGGCGGCGGTCAGGGCTGGTCCGAGGAGCACGACGAGCAGTGCGGCCAGCGCACGCCGCGTTCCATACTTCACACTCGGCACTGGCGATCCACTGCTCATGTCATCTCCAAAAGGGTCAGGGCCGCGCCCAGTCCAAGCTTTGCCGGATGGTCGCGTCAAGGTCGAAGCGCTGCGTCCAATTGGTCAGGGATTTCAGACGGCTGACATCAGGCACGCGCCGGCGCATGTCCTCGAAGCCGCCTTCGGGGAAGGCGTCGGCGTAGCTGATGCGCTGGATGGTGGCTGCGGTGCCGGCGGCGGCGATCACCCGTTCAGCCAGGGCGATGATGCTGACCTCCTCGGCTGAACCGATGTTGACCACCCGGCCTTCGGCGGCCTTGCAGTCCAGCAGGCCCACCACCGCGTCGACGCAGTCGCTGACGTGCAGGAAGCAGCGCGACTGGGCACCGTCGCCGTGCACTTCAAGCTTGCCGCCGGCCAAGGCCGCACGGCAGAAACGGGGCAGCACCATGCCATAGGCTGGGCTCTGCCGTGGCCCGGTGACATTGAAGAAGCGCATGATGCTGACCGGCAGCCCGCGTTCGCGGTGGCAGGCCAACGCTAGGAACTCGTCCATCAACTTCGAGCAGGCGTAGGACCAGCGGTGCAGGTGGCTGCCGCCCAGGACGCTGTCGTCGTCTTCGCGGAAGGGGGTGCGGTCCAGCTTGCCATAGACTTCGCTGGTGCTGGCCAGCCACACCGGCAGGCGGCCGTGGGCCAGACAGGCGCGCAGCACCACCTCGGCACCGCGCAGATTGGTGACGATGGAGCCGACCTGCTGCTCAAGGATGCGGCGCACGCCAACGGCGGCGGCGAGATGGACGACCCCGTCCACCTGATAGCACAGTTCATCGACCAAGACCTCGTCGCAGACCGAACCATGCACCACCCGCAGGGCGGCATGGCCGTGGACGCCGCGCAGGTTGGCAGCATCGCCGGTGCTGAAGTCATCGAGGACGGTGATGCGGTCGCCGCGGGCCAAGAGCCGTTCGACCAGATGGCTGCCGATGAAGCCGGCGCCGCCAGTGACTAGGTAATGCATGGGCCGGGCAGGGTGCGGGCAATCCGCTAGCAGGGAAGGGGTCGTACTGGCGCTGCACTTTTCCTGGTTGATGCCAGCATTCCAGCCGCTATCCGATCCCCCGAGGATTCCATCCATGTTCTTCCGCCCCGCCACTGGCTCGCATCGTTGGACTTTTTTCCGCGTCGGCGGCTTCGATCAGGTGCGCCTGAGCAGTGCGGCCGATCTGGCCCACCTGGACCAGCTTGACCAGAAGCTGTGGGCGGCCCTGACCTGCCCGGTCAAAAACCTGGAATTTGATGAACGTACCCTGGCGCTGATCGATCTGGACGGCGACGGCCGGGTGCGCGCCCCTGAGATCCTGGCGGCCGTGCAGTTCTGCAAGGACAGCCTGAAGAGCCTGGATGGCATGCTGGCCGGCAAGGAGGAGCTGCCCCTCGGCTTGATCGATGACAGCAAGCCGGTGGGCAAGGCGATGCTGGGCTTGGCGCAGCACATCCTGGCGCGCATCGGCAAGTCGACGGCCACGGTCATCACTGCTGCGGACATTGAGAAGGTCCAGGCGGATCTGGCCAAGACGCGCTTCAATGGCGATGGCGTCCTGCCCCCGGCCACCAGCGACGACCCGACTGTGCAGCAGGCGATCACGGACATCATGACCACCTGTGGTTCGGCCAAGGATCGCAGCGGCACCGACGGCATCACTGAGGAGGGGGCTAAGAATTTCTTCACCGCCTGCGCCGAGCATCTCGCCTGGTGGGGGGCCGGCGCGGCCGATCCCGAGACCTGGCCCCTGGGCGAAGGTACCGGCGCGGCCCTGATGGTGCTGGATGCGGTGCGGCCAAAGATCCTCGACTATTTCGCCCGCTGCCGACTTGCCGAGTACGATCCCCGCGCCGAGCAGGCCCTGAACCAGCGCGAGGATCAGTACCTCGCCCTGGCAGCCACGGACATGTCCATCACCAAGGACGAGATCGCGGGCTTCCCCCTGGCAATGATCGCGCCGGCCCGGGCCCTGCCGCTGACCGGGCCGGTCAATCCCGGCTGGAGCACGCGGCTGGAAGCCTTCCGGACGGTAGTGGTCGTACCCCTGGCCGGCGTGCAGTCGACCCTCAACGAGGCCCAGTTTGCCGCGCTTGAAGCCCGCTTTGCCAAGGCTCGTGCCTGGCTTGCTGCGGCCAAGGGCACCGTGGTGGCGGGCCTGGGCGTGACCCGCCTGCGCGCGTTGGCGGCGGCGGCCATGGCCGGCCGGATCGCCGCGCTGTTCACCCAGGACAAGGCGATGCAGGCCGAGTTCGATGCGGTGATCCCGCTGGAGCGTCTGGTGCACCTGCATCGCGATTTCTTTCGCTTGTGCCACAATTTCATTAACTTTGCTGACTTCTACAGCCCCGATCGCGCGGCAATATTCCAGGCCGGCACACTCTTCGTGGATAGCCGTGCGTGCGAACTGTGCGTCAAGGTCGAGGATGCGGCCAAGCACGCCGCCCTGGGTGGCCTGGCGAAGACCTATCTGGCCTACTGCGACTGCACACGCCCGGGCGGTCTGAAGATGACCATCGCCGTAGCCATCACCGCCGGCGACAGTGACTTCCTGATGGTGGGTCGCAACGGCCTGTTCTATGACCGCAAGGGTCGGGACTGGGACGCCACCATTACCAAGGTGGTGGAGAATCCGATCAGCGTGCGCCAGGCCTTCTGGTCGCCCTACAAGAAGGCCATCCGCTTCGTCGAGGAAATGGTCGCCAAGCGCGCCGCCAGCGCCGACGAGACGGCCAATGTCAGACTCTCCAACGGCATCACCGAAGCATCGTCCGCCGCTTCCACTGGGGCGAAGACCCCGCCCAAGCCCAAGATCGACTTGTCGATCATCGCCCTGTTGGGCGTGGCGGTCAGCGGTGCTACCGCGGTTCTTGGTGCGGTGCTGCAATCCTTCTTCGGCCTGGGCTATCTCATGCCCCTCGGCCTGCTGGGGCTGCTGCTCGCCATTTCGGGACCGTCGATGATCATCGCGGCATTGAAGCTGCGGCAGCGAAACCTCGGCCCCATCCTGGACGCCAATGGCTGGGCCATCAACGGACGCGTGAAGATCAACATTCCCTTCGGCGGCAGCCTGACCGCCCTGCCGATCCTGCCGGCCAACGCCAAGCGCTCACTGATCGATCCCTATGCAGAAAAGCAGACGCCCTGGGGCATGTACATCACCGTGACCCTGCTGGTCCTGGTGGTGGCCGGCCTCGCCGCCGATCGCTACCTGCGGCCAGGGGCCAAGGATACCTGGGTGTGGGAGCGGCCCCCCTTCGCCGAAGCCCCGACCGCCACCGGCGCGGCCATCGAGACGGCGACCGGCGCGGCGGCCAAGTAACCCGCGTCAGCTGCGGCGGAGCGTCAGGGTCAGCCGTTGGATCCGGTGCACCACCCGAGGCGCCACCACCGCGAAGCCGGCGGCCTGGCTGGCGGCTGCGGCTGCGGACAGCGTTGCGGTATTGTGCAGGAAGCAGGCGATCTCGCCGCCGTGCAGGCGCCAGCGGGCCAGGCGACGCAGGGGGCCTCGGCCTTCCCGGGCCAGGCGGCGCTCGATCACCGGGTCGCCGCCGTCGGTCATCTCGATATAGGCTGTGCCGCCCGGACGCAGGACCCGCCAGCATTCGTCCAGGCAGCGCACCTGGTCCCGGCGCGAATGAAGATGTTGGAAGGATGACCACAGGCACAGGACGCGCGTGAAGCTGCCATCACGGTAGGGCAGATCGCGCATGTCGCCGACCGCATAGCGTAGCTTCAAGCCCAGGCCGCGGGCATCGCGCCGGGCCCGGGCGATCAGCGCCGCATCCAGGTCCAGGCCCGCCACCTGCAGGCCATCCTGGGCCAGGGGCAGGCTGATCCGGCCATAACCGCAGGCCAAGTCCAACACAGTGGTCGCGCCTCGGCACAAGCCGCGCACCAACCGAAGGTCCGCCTTGGTTTTGGCCGGATCGACCAGATCAGCCAAGCCATCGGGGCCAAGGGCGGCATAGAAGTCGGCGCGGGGCTGGGTCATGGTGTGGGCATGTAAAAGCCGCGTTTACAGCGGCAATTGTGGCATCCTAATGAGTAGAGGCTGAGTCCTTTTTTTTCCTGCCGTGTTGGCGTCGCTCATAGCATGCCCGAGGCGTGAGGATGGGAATTCCGGCATGCTCCTTCAGGACCAGCCGGTCCTTGTCGCCGCTGACTAACACGCTGGCTCGACCGGCGACCGCTGTGCCAAGCACGGCCAGATCGTTGGGATCACGGCAGGCGTCGGCTTGGACCTCGACCGGCTTGACGATCTCGGCGTGCTCGCGCAGGAAAGAGATGATCTCATCGGCCCGCGCCGCCGGCACCTTGAACTTGGTCGTCAGATAGCGGCGCGTCTCAATGAGTACGTGTTGTGACAAGACCAGTTCGTGGGATTCCAGGCAGACTGACACCAACGCCTCACACAATCCATGGGTACCGAAGCCGGCGAGCAGGACGTTCGCGTCGAGGACGATCCTCACGTCAGGGCCTTGAAGACATCCTCATCGGTCAGGAAGCCCTGGGCCTCAGCGAACGGAAGGGTCTTGCCGCGCAGCGCCTGGAACCGCTCAACTGCCAGGTACCGCTGCAAGGACGCACGGACAATGTCGCCAGCCGACTGGCCACGCTGCTTGCTAAAGCGGGAAAGTTCGCGCTTCAGGCTGTCAGGGACGCGGATGGTCAGGGTGCTCATGCACGACAATGTAACACACAAGGCTCTGCGCTCAAGGGGTTGAGCGCTCCTACCCCAGTTCTGCCGAAGACCTCGGGGGGGGTAGCTACGAGGCGAGCGGTTTGGGATCAAGGTTGAGATCAGGCATCAATTTCAGCCCTCTTCGGGGCCCCATTAAAATCATAACCCCCGGTTTTCACCGGGGGTTATGCTTGGTACCCACTACAGGACTCGAACCTGTGACCCCTACCATGTCAAGGTAGTGCTCTAGCCAACTGAGCTAAGCGGGCGGCTTTTCAAGAGCGCGGGAGCATGCGGCGGAAAGCGGTGTGGTCAAGCCCGGGCGATGGTTGGTTAGCGAGTGCGGGGATCCAGCCAGGCCAAGGCCAGGTCCGCCGCCAGGTTGAACAGCACCAGCAGCGCGGCGTACAGGAGGGCGCAGGCCGAGACCACGGTCCAGTCCGCTTCCAGGGCGCCGGCGACGAAATAGAAGCCCAGGCCCGGGATGGCGAAGACCAGTTCCACCACCATTGCCCCGGTCAGCACATTGGCGGCGGCGGTGGCCAGCCACGCCAGGACGGGTCCGAAGGCGGGGCGCAGGGCGTGGTCCCAGACCACCCTGGTTTCGGTGGCGCCCTTGGCCCGGGCGGTGCGGGTGAAATCCGCGGCCAGTTCGGCGATCAGGCTGGCGCGGACCAGGCGGGCCAGGGCCGCAGCCAGGGGCAGGGCCAGGGTCACCACGGGCAGCACCAGGCCCGCCGGCGTAGTCAGCCCGCCCGCCGGCAACCAGCCCAGCCA
>JBBQTJ010000053.1:0-14050 GCA_038213315.1 Planctomycetota bacterium | reverse complement strand
TCGTTGCCCATGTCCCCGGCTTTCAGGCTGCCAATCAACTGCAAGGCCGAGACCTGTTCATCTGCTCCGCCATCTTTCAAGGCACGCCGCAAGCGAAAGCCCGCCTGGGCAGGCGACATGGCCCCGTTGTCGCTCAGATTCCAGGTCCAGCCGGCCTCGCTGGCGTGGTCGCCCAGCCGCACCAGCCGGTCGAGCGCGGCGCAACGGACCACACCGTCCCGATCATCGGTGTAACTGAGCACATGCAGCAGTCCGGCCTGATCGTTGCTCTTGGTCACCGTCTGGACCGCCAGCAACAACGCCGCCAAACGTTCGGCGACCGACGGCGCATCCATGCCCGCCAGACCCTTGGCCCCCAAGGTGCGCCAGAGCTCTGGCGACACCGAACGTTGCAGCAGACGGGCCGCATCGCCCAGTTCGCGCCGGCGAGAGCGGGTGGCGCCAGCCATGGCCTGTTCCACCGCCATCAAGGCCGCTGGTCCCTTGGCCAGCAGCTCGACCAGGGCCGCGTCAGCGGGCAGATCCGCCACCAGCACCAGCAGTTGCTCATCCACTGCCCCGGCCACCGGCGCCACCTGACCAAGGCGATCAGTCCAATCCTGCACCAGCAGCTCGGTGTGGCCGCCATAATTGGCCAAGCTGAGCTGGATGCGGGTCAGCTGACAGAGCGTGGCGTGAGCGGTCGCGACCACCTCGGTATGCTTGTCGCTAAGCAGCGCCACCAGCTCCTGCCCCCAGGTCGCCGCCGTACCCCGGGCCGCGATGACGCGCGCCGCTTCGCCGCAGGCCAGCGGATCACGTAGCCAGACACGCAGCTGTTTGGCTGAAGCCTGGTCGGCGAGCACATCGCCCGGGTGATTCAACAGTAGGATGCAGGCGATGGCCGGTTCGGTGAAGGTCAGACAGGTGGCGGGCGACACGTCGGCCAGGCGGCCAAGCAAGCCCGGCACCGCTAGGCGCTGGGCTTCGACGTCCTGGCTCTTCTGCAAAGCCTCCATCAGCTCGGCTACGGGCAACTCGACCACGGTGCTCAGGCGGGCTGCACCCCGACGGCTGGTAGCCTCGTCGCTATGCAACGCCTTCATCAACGCGGCGGCATCCCAGCCCTCGGCCAAAGCGAGTAAGGTGCGTCCATCGCCAGGCGCCGCCAACGCCACCCGCAGATTGGCCGCATCACCGCCCCAGGCATACGACGAACCCGCGATGAACATGGCCAGCACCAGGCTTCGCACTCCGCACTTTCTCCCTCTCATGGCAACACCTCGCCCTGATGCTTGGTGCGCTCACGCCACGCGGCCGCCGAGGCGCTGCGGGCGGCCAGGGGGGCGAACGGATCGTAGTCACCGACGGCAGCTACCTGCGCCGCGAGGACTGCCGCCGCATCCACCCGCACGGCCAACAGTGGGTCAGCCAACGCCGTCCACAGGGTCTCGCGCGTCGCGGGCATGGTCGCGAGGCGCGTGCGCAGGGCCTGGCGCTGCTCGGGGTCGCCGGTGCCAAGCAATGCCACCAGTTTGGCCGCACCATCCGGCGCCCTGGCCAGGGCCGCCAGATCCGGCGGGGCAATGGTGAAGGCGTCGCCATCGACCTCGTCACCATGCAGGGCATGCACCCGCAGGACGGTGACCAGGTCATTCTCGGCCAGGTACCCGCGCACCACTTTCACGATGCGCCCCTGCCGGTTGATGAGCACCAGACTCGGATAGGCCTCGATCTGCAGACGCGCCACCAAGCCACGATGCTGGTCCGCATCCACGATCACCCCCGGGACCGCCACCAGGGCCTGACGCACCGCCGGCGAGGCATCGGACTCTTCAATCATGCGATGGCACCAGGTACAGGTCTCGGTGGTGAACAGCAGGGCCAGCGGTTGGCCACCGGGGTCCTTCAGCAGCGTGTCGTCACTGCGCCAAGCAGGCTCCTCGGCCGCACCAAGCAGGGCGAACAGCAGGAACGCCAAGGCCAGCGTGCGGAACGCACCTGATCGCCCGGCAACAGCAGCGACCCGAGGGTGTGGCTGCACACTCCGCACTATCTCATTTCTGACCATGGCGGATCCTTGTCCAATAGGTGTCGTAGCTGAAGGCAGGGCTGTTTTCTTTATCGTGGCAGGTGAGACAGGTCGCCGGCGTGACGGGCACCAGGCTGCCGCTGCCCGGGCGACCCGCCGCACGTTCGCTCACGTGGCGGCTGCCGCGGCCATGACAGCTTTCGCAGCTGACATGGGCCAGCTCGGCCACCGGCGCGGTGCGCCGCCAGCCGTCCGGCAGACCCAGGCCGGTCACGTGGCAACGCAGACATTCGGGATCACGGGCATAGCCCTTACGCTCTAACGAGGCCAGTGCATGGGCATGCCGACTGGGACCATGCACGGCGGCGGCGCCGGCATGGCAGGCGGTACAGGCGGCATCGCCGACGAAGCGCAGATCCGCATCGCCCCCGGTCGACAATGAGGTCAGGCCATGGATGCGCTCGTCGATACTCAGATTCATTGTTCCCAGGGCCTCTTGGTATGCGCGAATCCGGGCGCGAATCAGCGGATGGTCGGGAATGGCGTCGCGCACCAATTCAAAAGCGACGTTGCTGCTGCCTAGTGGCCACCAGCCGATTGTTTTGCCTTCATTGGCGACGTAGACCACCTGGCAAGCGCCGATGGAGAAAGGCTTCACGCTGGGTTGCTGCACATTCCCGCCCACCACCGCCGCCAGGCCGGGCACGCTGCGGGCCAGGGCGCTGAGCGCGGCCTCGTCCAGATCCGCCAGGACGATGAGCGGCACCCCATGCAGCGTGGGGAGGAGGCGCAGCAGGGCTTCGGCGGGATCGCCCACGGTCAGCCCATCCCCGCTGGCCTCAGCCGGCACCACTGCGGTCACGGCGAAGGTTTGGCCAGAGCGTTCCAGGCGCAGGACCGGTTGCACCGGCACGCCGACGACATTCGCGGCCAGCACCGGCACCGAGCTGCTGCCCACCAGACGGGCCAAAGTCGGCGCGCCCAGGCGTAGCTCGGCCGCGCCCAGGGCGATGGCGGCGATGCCCGCATCGTGCAAGGCGGCAAGGTAGTGCTGCGTCTTCACCACCTGATAATCCGCGCTGCCACCGCTCCACCCGCCTAGCTCGACCGCCAAGAGGCGCGTCGTGGGCACGCGGGTCAGCAAGGCCGCGCGCCGTACCAGTCCCCCATGCATGCCGGCGACGCAGCCGCAGGGCTCCAGACCGGCCCGGGCGTGGGCGCTCCACGCCAGCACCACGCCGGTGGCGCTGGCCACCAGCGGGGGCAAGGGCGGCAGATTCGCGATCACCACCGGCGCCCTGATGGCCAGTGGCGCCGGCCCCGGTCGCAGCGCCAGGGCCACGACCGTCGCCACCAGGATGAGCACGATGAACACCATGAGGAGGCGCATCAGCCGCTCATTCAACCAACGCGTAGACCAGGCAGTTCGCCACCATCTCTTCCGCCGGCTTGACCTCGTTACCGCCGCAGCAGCAGCAGCCGGTGGTGTGCGCGGTGTCGTTCAAGCCTTCTTTGCTGAACAGGCAGGCCAAACGGCCATCGAGGATCAGACCCTGAAAAACGGCCGTGCCACCATGACTGAGCTGCAAGGGCGGCTTCAAATCGAAGAGGGTGCGGAAGACCGCATGGCTGTCGGGCAGGGTGGTCAGGCAGTCGGCGCCGAACATGGCCTTCAGCTCGGTCAGCAGACTGGTGCTCCATTGTTCGGACGAGCAGCCGGCGCTGGCGAGCAGGAAGCCGCCCCCCTCAAGGTATTTCTTCAAGTTGGTACGTTCGCCCTCCTGCAAGGTGAAGGCATTCTGCCCATTCATGATCACAAACGGCGTGGCCATCAACTCGTCCGCCTGGGACAGGTGCACGGCGTGCATGCGTTTTTCGGTGTTGATCCCGCTCTCGGTTTCGACCGTGGTCAGGAAGCGATCGCTGAAACACACCGAGGTCTGATCACCGGCATAGATGAGGTTGCCCGCCCGCACCAGCCGCCCCTCGGCGGCGGCCAGGGCCGAGACCATCAGGACGGCCAGCAGGACCCGTATGTATGATGTTGGCCGTCTAATCCGCACGAGCTGTTTCATCGCCCCTCCAAGGCTCGGAAGTATTGATCCACGACCTGCTGCTGGGCCGGCGGCAGCACCGGACGAGCGGTGGTGCTGGTGCGGCGGACTTCGGTGCGGTAGCCGGTAGCCTGCTGCACCGGGCCCTTGCCGCCGGCGGCCATGGCGGCGATACCGTCGCCATCAGCGCCTTCATGGCCCTGGGCCAGGTCGCCAAGATTTTCCGGACCATATAGGTCCATGGTGCTGTTGCCCAGACTCATGCCCAGGTCGTCACCACCATAGCCAAGGAAGAGTCCCATCCCGCCCATGCCTGCGCCGCCCATGCCGAAGCCGCTGCCGGCGCCCATCCCTAAGCCGCGCAGGGTGGCCAGCAGGTTCTTGCCGCTGCACCAGCCGATGCCCTGACAGGCACCTTCCAGGCCGCCTTCACAAGCCCCGGTTGGCGGCAGCAGGGCGAGCAGCAGATCCCGAGCCTCCTTCGCCTGGCGATGGGCCTCAGGGCCATCACCAGAGCGGGCGCTGGCAGCGCTGCCCTGCTTGAGGGGGATGGCCCCCTCGTCACGCACGCGCACGGCCAAGGCGTCCAGCATCTCGGCCGCCTTGCTGGCGGCAGTGCGGCTTTCTGGACTGGCCTTGTCGGTGGTCAGGCCGAAGCGCAACTCATTGGCCAGGTCGCCGGCCAGGCGATGCCATTGGTCAAGGGCCTCGGCCAGTTGCGCCTCCTGATCGCCAAGCTCGCGCAAACGCACGCGGTCGCTGTCGGTGGGCCGGCGATGCTCGGCCAGGGGATCCAGGCGGGCCACGGTGTTCTGCTCCGCATCGATGAGCTGACGCAGCCGGGCCATCAAGCCCTTGGCCTGGCCCAGGCGGGTCAGCAGCGCGAGATCCTGCGCCAGAGTGGCGGCGGTGTCTTTGTCGGGCTCCGGGACGCGGCCTTCCTTGGCGGCCAATTCAAGCTCCTCCGCGGCTTTGGCGATGGCCTCCTGCAACTCGGGCTCGGCCGCAAACAGCGGCAGTTCGCGCTTCATCGCCCGGGCCTGCTGCTGCAACGCGCCGATCCGGGCATTGAAGTCCTTGAGCTTTTTATCGATGTCTTCGCTCTTCATGTTCTTGCGCGCCTCCGCCAACTCGGCGCCCAGGCGGCGCAGCTCTGCCAATTCGGCCAGCATCGGCGTGTATTTCCGTTCCAGCAGTTTCACGCCACCGCGTTGGCGGACGTAGGCGTTGTACTGTTCTTCGCTGACGATCTGGATGTGACGCTCGGCCACTGGCGCGGCCTGGCCGTCACCGGGATGCGTATCCACCGCGATCAGTCCGATCATCAGCACATCACCGGGCCGTACCCCAAGGTCCTTGAGGTCCAACACGCTCTCGTGGCTGAAATCCCGGCCGGACGGCCGGCTGGTCAGCGGCGGCGCATCCAGCCCATTGTGGCCACGCAGGCGCGTCACCAGGCGCAGGCCCAGGTCATCGTCCGCGCGCAGGGTCAGGGGGATGGTCATGCCCGGAGTGGCGAAGGCATCAGCGGCCGGACGCACGATCGTGGCACGCGGCGGCTGATCCGGGCGCTCCTTCAGACGCAGCACCGGCACCGCGGCCGAGCGCGCGCCATCGGTCGCCTCCAGCGACAGGCTCACCGCCGCGGCACTGGCCGACCACGCCGCCGCGCCGGCCTGCACCGGCACGCGCTGTCCCGCCCCGTCGCCGGTAACGATCCACACCGCGGCAAGCGGCCGGTTGGCGGTAGGCATGAAGGCCACGGTGGCCCCGGCCAGGGCTTCCAATTCGGCTACCTCGCCAGCGCGCAGACGGCGGGTCTCGACGGACAGGCGCGACCAGACCGGCGAGGTCACCGTCAGGTCCAGACGCTCAAGATGAGGAATCGGATCCAGGGTCACCACATGCCGCCGCGTGCGCGTCCCACCGGCTTCGACCCACAGGGTCTGCGCGGAGGTCACCCGACTGAGATCCGCCGCATGACGATGTTCGCCGACCTGCATCATCGCCAGGCGCGTCTGCACCCCTGCGGCATCCTGCGCCACCAGGACCACGTCGCGCACCCCCTGCCAGCGCCCGCCCAACTCGGCCTCGATGCGCAGGTCCGCGCCTTCGCGGATGCGCGTTGGCGGATCCACCAGGGAGATCTGCAGCAGGCTGAAAGGCGGATGGTCGCCGCGCGGATCGCTGAGTCGCGGCCACACCGCAGCGTAAAAGCCAGGTAGGGACACATGCACTGCCAGGGCGACCGCCATCAGCCCCGCCAGCAGCGCCGCCGGCCGAGCCCAGCGTGCTGACGGCAGACGGCGCGGCAGCTCGCTCAACGGCAGCGCCGCCACTAGGCGGGCGGCTCCGGCCTGGGCCAGTTCGCCAGCCATGCTCGACAACTGCCAGGCGGCGGTCAGGCGGCGTTCGCCGTCGTCCAAGGCCACTTCGACCAGCGCTGCAGTGCGCTCCGCTGACGGATGCTGGCGCCGTAGGCCGTGGACCAGGACCAGGGCCAAGCCGATCAGGCCACCGCCAAGAGCCGGCAGCCACGGGCGGCGCAGCGCTTCCGGCAAGGCCACCAGCCCATCCAACCACAGACTTCCGATCAGGCCGGCAGCCACGGCAGAGAGCAACACCACCCCCGCCCCCAGCAGGCGGCGACGGGTGATCAGCCCAGCGGTACGCGCCAAGAGGTGATCAAGTTGCGGCACCTGACTCATACCACCCCCCGGACACGTCGACGCCAAAACCACTCGCCAGCCAGCAACCCACTGATGGCGAGGAGCCACCAGGGCGTCGTCACCCAGGGATGACGCTGCGGCTCGGCCACCGCCAGATCCGCCCGACGCCGCAGCCGCTCGGCCAGCCGGCCGGCCTCGGCCAGGGTCAGCACCGCACCGCCGGTGCGCCCCGCCAAACGCGCCAAGCGGTCATCGCGGCGCGCCGTGTCGACGACCTCGCGCACCTCCGCCGCGACGGCCAGCCAAAGCTCCGCCGCACCATCGCGCACCTGCCACCAACCGACAGCGTCGAGCGGCACCCGGGCCACGCCGGCGCTGACCGGCAGCGCACCGCGCGAGCCATCCGGAGCGGTGACCTGCACTGTGGCGCTGGTGCCGCTGACTGCGATCTGGACCTCTTGCCCGACCTGCGGATTGGCGCGATCAGCGCTCAGACCAGCGCCCTGGCCCTGGACCAGGGCTTTGACCAATTGGCGCCAGAAACGCGCGGCAACCTCGCCGTCGCTCTGCCCCAGAGTCCACCGCCACATGCCCTCGCCGTTGACCACGGCGATGCGTCCGCCGCCATGGCGCCGCCACACCACCAGCGGCTGGGACTCGCTGCCCAGCAGCACCTCGGTGCGGGGACGCAGCCCAGCCACGGTGCCGACCTCCACTGGGCTCAGGGTCGCATCGGCCGGCACTAGGCTGAGTCGGCGGCCGGCGGCGGTACTGACCGGCAGGACGCGGGTATGTCGACCAGATTGCCGCAGCAGCGGATCGACCACCGCCAGCGGACCGCGCTGACCTGAGCTGATGCCGCACCACAATAATGACCCGCCCTGATCCACCCAGGTGGTGATGGCGGTCTGGGCAGCTTCATCCAACAATCCGGCGACCTGATCGCCCAACACCACCACATCGACCCCGGCCAAGGACTCGGCGGTGAAGGTCGCCGGCGCGCTGCCCGAACGCCACTGCCGACTGCCCAGACGGAAGACGCTGCCGACCTGCAATTGCCGATCCCGACGCCAGGCGCGCAGGGCAAAGGTGGTGTCCCACCACGGCTGACCTTCCAGCACGGCGATGCGGATGGCCCGATCCACGACCTGCACCGCCACGCCGGCACGATTATCGAGAATGCTGGCCTCGCCAGGAATCGCAGTCACCTCCGCATCCCAACGCTTGGTCCCCGCGGTGCCGCCCGCCGCCACCGGTACCGCCACCCGGGCCTCTTCGCCCAGGGTCACGGTCTGGCGCAGCACTTCGCGGCCATCCTCGGCGGCCCGCACCGTCAACTCGACCTGCCGACCGGCCAAGCCACCACGTGCGATGACCACGGCGCTCAGTTCAAGGTCTTGGCCGACGAAGGCGCTGGGGCTGGGGGATTCCAGGCGAACGGCGATATTGGGCGCCGGCGCCGGCCCGCCCACGGGCAGACAAAACACCGGCACATGGGCCGCTGCAAGCTGGTCGTCGCCATCCTCGGAGCTGTAGTCGCCACCATCGCTGGCCAGGACGATGGCGACCACGCCAGGGGTACCGGCCGAACCCAGAAGTCGAGTCAGGGGCAGGAATGACGTTCCACCGGTGGCCGTGGTGGCAAAGCCGCTGGTCAAAGCAGCGTCCAGATGCCACTGCTCTACCGCATAGCCCGCGCCCAAGCCGGTGGCGACCTGCCGCAGCCCACTGGCGGCTGCCTCCAGCCGGGCGCTGCCGCCCTCGGCATCGGTGCGTGCCATGCTGGCACTGCTGTCCTGCACCAGGGCCAGACGCGACGCCGCGGGGGTGGTGACGGGATCGATGCGCACCGGATTGCCCAGCATCACGCCCAGCACCACGATGGCGCCCAAGCGCACCACCGCCCCCAAGCCCCGGCCGGCATAGCTGCGCCACCACGCTGCCAGCAGACCCGCCAGCAGCACGACGATCAGCCACAGGGGTACCAACGGTTCGAAACTCATCGCGACCCCCGGCCCAGACGCGGGACCAGCAGCCCTTCGACCAGCAGACAACACGCCGCCAACGCCAACAGCCACGGCCACAAGGGGCGACGTTCGACAAGACGGGTGGCGCCATCAGCGCTGCGCGAACTCAGGCCCAAGATGCCGGGATCAATCGGGCGCAGGTCACTTTCCAAGGCTGGCACCGCCGCCGCCGCCAGCTTGCCACCCAGGGCCCGGAACACTCCCGGAGCCTCAAGTCGCACCCGGCCATCAAGCACCGCCAAGGCGCTGCCATTGGCCAGACTCCAGGTGCCCGGCAGCCACGCGCCCACGTCCCGGGCCAGATCACCCGAGCGGGCCGGAAATAAGGCGTCAGGCACGCGATGCATGAGCAGGGGCAGGATCTCACCCTGGGCCAGGGTCGTGTCGGCGGCCGCCGGACTGGCATTCAGCACCAGCCAACGCCCAGCGCCGGCGGGACGCTCGGCCAAGGCGATGCTGCCATCCTTCCAGGTGGCCAGGACCTGGGCATCCGCCGCCTGACCGTTCGGCGTCAAGCGATACCGGTATGCGGCCAGTGCGGCCAGCACCGCCGGCTGACCGGCCAGATCGGCCAATAGCGGATGCTCCAGTCTGGCCTGGCCCAGCAGCATGCGGCCGGCTTCTTGTTCGCTGACATCCACCCGCGCCGCCAAACGCACCGGTGTGGGTCGCCCGCCGACCTCGAACAAGGCGGCATCAGCCTCGCTATGGATCACCTGCAGCCAGGCACCGCCAGCGACCAGCAAGCGATCCAAGGACGGCGCCACCACCGCCCCATCAGCCAGCGCGCAGGTGATGACCAGGGCCGGGCCAGAGCCGGCCGCCAGCTCCGCCGCCAGGCCCGCGCTATCGCTGGCATGGGGCGTCAGCCCGGCCGCCGCGCAGGCCGCCAGCAGTGGCCGCAGCGGCCCATTGGGATCCTCGCGGTCGCCATCGCCCACCACCACCGCGACCAAGGCGGGCAGCACCTCAAGCACCCCCTGCCGCTGATCGTCCACGGCCAGGCCATCGCCCGTCGCTCCGGCCAATTCCGCGCTGACCACGTGCGGGCCGCTGCTTTCAGGCGTCAGGGTCATGGTCGCCGTACCAATGCCGCCGGGCGACAAGGTTACCGGCACCACGTGGGCCGCCGCACCGACCCGGATCTGCACGCGTAATTCCTGGTTTACGGCGCTGAAATTTGCCACCCGGGCGCTGACCGTGACGGCTCGCCCCGCCAGTACCACGCCGGGCTCGGCACTCAGGCCGGTGATGGCGCAATTGCCACCCCCGCCACCCGCATCGACCAGCTCAAGGTGCACGCCCGCCGGCAGACCGGACGGATCGACCCCGGCCAGGGCGCTGCGGCTGAGGTCGGTGATATAGAGCAGATCGCCAGGGCCACCCAGCAGTCGCGCCGCGGTCGCCAGGGCCCCGGCCGGATCGCCGTCACTGGCACCAAGTTCAGCTTCGGCGAGCAGGGTCCGCAAGGCGCCATGGTCGGTGGCTACGGCGCCACCTTCACGCTGCGGCAGACCGCTCACCACCACAGTGGCGGGGCGACCGGCAACTTGCGCCAGCATGCGGCCGGCAGTGGCGCGTGCCCGCGACCAGGCGGTGGCGCCCGCGACGACTTGGCCCATCGAGGCCGAGGCATCTACCACGATGGCCACTGGCCGGCCCTGACCGGATGCCGCCGCACCTGACCACACCAGTCCAGCAGCGGCCAGGGCCGCGGCCAGCACCGCCACAGTGCGCAAGGTCAGGATGAGCACGTCGCGCCAGCGATGCCGCCGGGCGCGGCCGGCATCCGCGTGCAGCAGGAAGGCCAGCGCGGGAAAGCGTCGGGGGATGACCCGCGCGCGGGTGAGCCAATGGATCACCAGCGGCAAGCCACCCAAAAGCGTGCCCGCCAGCAGCCAGGGCGCCAACAGGCCGATCATGTCCGCCGTCCTTGACGTCGGGCCAGCCAGCGGCCCAGGGACTCGCCAACCTGCTCATCGGTGAGCGCCAACTGATGATCGCACCGACAACCGGCGCAGACCTGACGACAGGCCTCAAGGTGCGCGGCCATGGCCGCATCGTACCCAGGCTTGGCCAGGGCCGTGTCGCTGGTCAGTTCTGCGACCACCCCTTCAGGATCAGTAAAGCGCGACCGGCCCCAATCCGTCGGCAAGGCCACTTCGCTGCGATCGAGAACCTGCACCACCGCCAGGTCATGACCACGTCCCGTCAAGGCGGCCAAGGGCTGGGCCAGGGCCGTGGCCTCGGTCAGCAGATCCGACAGCAGGACGATGAGCGCCCGACGCTCCAAGCGCGCCGCCAGTCCGCTCAGCAGCGCCGGGAGATCGCCGCGCCCCGCTGGCGTCAGGCCGGCCAGCACCTTGGTCAGGGCCGGCATCGCCGCCGGTCCACCGGCATTGGAGGTCAGCACTATCAGCTCTGCCGCGCCGGCCGCGACGCGCACCCGATCACCTTGGTCGATGACCAGCAGTGCCAGGGCGGCCGCCGCCTGGGCGCACCAGTCGGCCTTGGTCGGCGTGCCGAAATCGAGGGAGGCCGAGGTGTCCAGCAGCAGCACCACCGGCAGATCGCGTTCCTCCTGATAGCGCCGCACCAGCAGATGGTCGGAGCGGGCGAAAGCCTTCCAATCCACTGCGCGCAGGTCATCGCCAGGCTGATAGGCGCGATGATCGCGGAACTCCACCGCCGAGCCGGTGAAAGGCGAGCGGTGTCGGCCCGCGTACAGGCCTTCGACGACCCGGCGGGCTGATAATTCAAGATCAGCCGCAGACAGTCGCGGGATGGCAACCAGGGCAGACATCAGGGCGACACCAGCTCCAGCAGTTTGGCGGCGATGGCACGCCCATCGATGCCCTGGCCCTGGGCGCTGAAACTGGGCACCACGCGATGAGCCAGCACCAGGGGCGCGACGGCGCGGATTTCGGCGATGCCTACGGCCGGCAAGCCCAGCAGCGCCGCACGGGCGCGCGCCGCGGCGACCAGGGCCTGGCTGGCGCGCGGACCCGCGCCCCAGGCGACGTTGGTCTTCACCCAGGCATGGCCGTTGGCCGGGCGGCTGGCGCGGGCCAGATCGACCGCGTGGCGCACCGCCACCTCGGGCACCGGCAAGCGTGCCACCAGAGCCAGTTGCTGCTGGAAATCGGCGATCGACAACACTGGCGACACGGTTGCCCGCGTGCGCGTATCCAAGGTGGCGATGGCCATCTCTTCGTCGCGCGCGGGATAGTCCAGGTGGATGCACAGCAGGAAGCGGTCGAGCTGGGCCTCGGGCAGCGGATAGGTGCCTTCCTGCTCGATGGGGTTTTGGGTGGCAAGGACGAAGAAGGGTTGGGGCAACGCATGCGTGCGACCGCCGGCCGTCACGGACCCCTCCTGCATGGCTTCCAGCAGGGCCGCCTGGGTCTTGGGCGGGGTGCGATTGATCTCGTCCGCCAGGATCAGATTGCCGAACACCGGGCCGGGGGCGAAGACCAGCTCGCGCGCGCCGGTGGCGCGATCCTCGCGCAGGATCTCGGTGCCGGTGATGTCCGCCGGCATCAGGTCGGGGGTGAACTGGATGCGGCGGAACTGCCAGCCCAGGGCCTCCGCCACGCTTTTGACCAGCAAGGTCTTGGCCAAGCCCGGCACGCCCACCAGCAGAGCGTGGCCCCCGGCGAAGATCGCGGTCAGCACCGCATCGATGGTGGCCTGCTGGCCGACCACCCGCGGGGCAAGGGCCGCGGTCAGACGCTGGCGACTGGCAGTGACGTGATCGAGAAGGGCGAGGTCGGACATGATTTCCCAGTGGGCGGTGGGCGGTGGGCGGTGGGCGGTGGGCGGGGAAGAGCTGTCGCGGGGTCGCGGGGTCGCGGGGTCGGTTGAACGGGGATCCTGTTCCTGAGTTCAGAACAGGGGTTCGCCAGCCGGTGCGGTGGCGGGGATCTGGCTGGACGGCAGCCCGGCGGCGGCGGCGGCCGTGGTGGCGAAGTCGGCCAAGAGTTGACGCATCTCCGCCAGCTTCGCGTCCCGCTCGGCCTTGGGCGCCGTGGGATCGAAGCGCAGCTCCTGCATGGGCTGGACCGCCTCCCAGCCAAAGGCTTGGCTGACCTGATGTGACACATTGCGCAGACCCATGGCAATCAGATCGCAGGTGCGCAGATCGTCGGGGAAGTGGCCCTCCTTTTCCTTCGGTTCGGTCTGCTCACCGTTGCCGTGATCTTCCAGACTCGCCAGATACCAACCCAATTGCTGCTGTTGCTGCTTGGTCAGTTCAACCGGCGGCGGACGCTGTTCGGCCAGCAGGCCCAAGACCAGGAGCAACGGCATGGCCACACGCCGCTGAGCTTCTTGCCGGACTTTGGCCTGCTGTCCATTGGGGCGGTCTTGCTCAGGTTGCAGCAGGGCCTGATACGCGCTGCCCTGGTTCATGCCATTGACCATGAAGCTCAGCAGGCTCGCCGTCGGCTCCACCGCCAGGTCGCCCTTCAAGAGATTCTGCACGGCCTGCAAGTGTTCTGGACTGGGTACGGCGAAGGCCAGGGGCAGCAGCTTGAGCAACGGCGGCTGAGACTGACCGAAGGGGCCGAACCCCTGACCCTCCTGCTCGTCGGCGATCGCTGCGCCTGCTGCCCCCGTGGCGCTCGGAGCGCAGGCGGCCGCAAAGGCTTGATCAAAGTCCTTGGTATCGCCCTTCAATGCATGCCAGGCCTGCAGCAGCTCGGCATGGGCACCGGTGCGCGGCCAAGCATCAACCGTGGTACTGAAGGAGGCATTCGCTCGGCCCAGGGCCAGGATGTTGCCCAGGATGCCATTGTATCCCTGCCGGCTTACAGGTGCATACGTCTTCCACTGCGCCGCCAACGTGGTGAACAAGGCTTCGCGCGCCGGCCCCTTGGACCGCTGGACCAGGACCAGGACTTCGGTCATTTGCAGTTTGGGCAGGACTTCGGTCATCAGATCGTCGCGGGTGCGTTGCTGGTTCTTGGGCCACCACGCTTGCAGATCCTTGGCCGTGGCCGCCCGCTCAGCAGCGTTCCATGGCGCGCCGGGATTGCGGCCCACCAGCAGCCGCGGATCAAAGCCCAGCACCTTTACCAAGGCTCGCAGGGCATTGTCGCCCACCGTGCGCGGCACGCCTTGCTGGATCCAGCGCGATGCGCCGGTGTCGCCCACCAGGGCGATCAAGGGGCCAAGGTCCTGCCAGGTCCAAGACTTGGGCAGGGTGCCACCGTGCTGGGTCAATTGCTCTTCGAAATATTTGCGCTGCTGATCATCAAGGTTGTCCTGCTCGGTGAGCGCGCGGATCAG
>JBBQTJ010000052.1:0-14057 GCA_038213315.1 Planctomycetota bacterium | reverse complement strand
CCGCCGCCGACACAGCCGCCGGGGCAGGCCATGACTTCGATGAAGTGCCAGGGGACGGGTTCGCCCTTGGCCTTGGCCTCGCGGACGCGGTTGATCACGTACTCGACATTGCCCAGGCCGTGGGCGACGGCGATCTTCACTTCCTTGCCGGCGACCATCAGGGTGGCTTCCTTCACCCCCTTCAGGCCGCGGGTGGCGACGAAGTCGACGCTGCCCAGCTTCTGGCCGGTGATCAGGGCGACAGCAGTTCGCAGGGCCGCTTCCATCACGCCGCCGGTGGCGCCGAAGATGGTGCCGGCGCCCGAGTACGCGCCCAGGATGTGGTCTGGCTGGTTCTCGGGGATGGTCTGGAAGTCGATGCCAGACTGCTTGATCATGCGCGCAAGTTCGCGGGTGGTCAGGCTGACGTCGACGTCCTGGGTGCCCGAGCTGGACATGTCCTCGCTGCGCTGGACCTCGAACTTCTTCGCGGTGCAGGGCATGATCGAGACCACGTACATCTTCTTGGGATCGATCTTGGCCTTTTCTGCGTAGTAGGTCTTGGCCAAGGCACCGACCATCTCGTGGGGCGACTTGCAGGAGGAAAAGTGCGGGATCATGTCGGCGTGGAACTTCTCCATAAAGTCCACCCAGGCCGGGCAGCAGCTGGTGATCAGCGGCAGCTCACCCTTACCATGGGCGAAGCGCTGGATGAACTCGCTGCCTTCCTCCATGATGGTGACGTCAGCGCCGAAGTTGGTGTCGAAGACCGCCTTGAAGCCCATGCGGCGCAGGGCCGCATACAGCTTGCCGGCGAGGTTGGTGCCGACCGGAAAGCCGAACGCCTCGCCGATGGCGACCCGCACCGCCGGGGCGATCTGCACCACGCAGTAAGCCTCCGGATCGGCCAGCTTGCTCCACACCTTCTCGGACTCGTCGTACTCGACAATCGCGCCGGTGGGGCAGTGGGCCGCGCACTGGCCGCAGCGCACGCAAGGCGACTCGCCCAGGCCGATTTCGCCGGCGGCGCTGATGCGGGTGTCGATGCCGCGATCCATGAAGCACAGCGCGTGGACGTTCTGGTGATCCTGACAGACCTGTACACAACGGCCGCACGAGATGCATTTGCGCGGATCGATGGTGATGGCCTTGGTGGTCTCATCGAGCGGCAGATCAGGCGTGATGTTGTCCAAATCGCTGCGGTGGATGTTGAAATCCGCGGCGAGGGTCTGCAGTTCGCAGTTCTGATTGCGGTGACAGGTCAAACACTCATTGGGGTGTTTGGAGAGCATCAGTTCGAGCACTGAGCGACGCACCTGGACGATTTCCGCGTCTTCGGTGTTGAGGTTCATGCCGTCGTCGATGGGCGTACAACAAGCGCGCAGCATGCGGCCATTGGCCTTATTGCGCACGACGCAGATGCCGCAGGCAGCCGTGTGGTCGAGATCCTGGTGCTTGCAAAGCACGGGAATCTTGACCGAAGCCTGCTTGGCGGCATCAAGGATGCTGGTGCCTGGTGCGACTTCGACCTGAATCCCGTTGATGGTTGCCGTGACCATGGCGATGTCTTTCTGGGTGGTTGACATGCAGTTCAGACCGAGACTTTCACAGTCGTTTTCAAATGGGCGTCGAACTCGGGCTTGAAGTGCCTCAGCGCGGAGATGACCGGATTCGGTGCGGTCTGGCCCAGCGCGCACAGCGAGGCCTTCTGCATCGCCAGCGCCACGCGGCGCAGCGTGGCGATGTCGGCTTCGCTGCCGTTGCCGGCTTTGATTTTGTCGAGGATGCGCAGCATCTGCGTACCGCCGATCCGGCAGGGGGCGCATTTTCCGCACGATTCATCGACGCAGAAGTCGAGATAGAAACGCGCAAGATCGAACACGCTGTCCTGATCGTCGATCACGATCAGCCCACCCGAGCCCATCATCGAGCCGAGCTGCTGCAGATGCTCGTAGCTGATCGGAGTGTCGAACTGGTGGGCGGGAATCATGCCGCCCGACGGGCCGCCGGTCTGGATACCCTTGATGGCGCGTTCGGTGCCGGTGCCGCCGCCGATGACTTCGGCGAGCTCGCGCAGCGTGATGCCCATGGGCACTTCGACGAGGCCGTTGTTTTTTATTTTGCCGGTGAGGGCGAAAACCTTGGTGCCCTTCGATTTGTCGGTGCCCATGGACGCGAACCACGCGGCGCCTTTGCGGATGATGCGCGGCACGTTGGCCAGGGTTTCGACGTTGTTCACGCAGGTCGGCTTGTCCCACAGGCCTTTGACGGCGGGGAACGGCGGACGGGGACGCGGCGTGCCGCGCTTGCCTTCGACCGAGTTGATCAGGGCGGTTTCTTCGCCACAGACGAAGGCGCCGGCACCAAGGCGGATTTCGAAGTCGAAATTCCAGCCAGATTCGAGGATGTTCTTCCCGACCAAGCCGGCGGCGCGGGCCTGGCGCAGCGCCTTTTCGACACGCTCGACCGCCAGCGGGTATTCGGCGCGGATGTAGAACACGCCGTTGGTGGCTTCCATGGCGCGGGCCCCGATGAGCATGCCTTCGATCACTGCATGCGGGTCGCCTTCAAGCACCGAACGATCCATGAACGCACCCGGGTCACCTTCATCGCCGTTGCAGATGACGTACTTGATCTCGTTCTTCACCTTGCGGGTCAGGTCCCACTTCATGCCGGTGGGGAAGCCCGCGCCGCCGCGGCCACGCAGGCCCGAGGCGAGAAGGGTCTTGCAGATGTCTTCCGCACTCTGGCCAAGCACGGTGCGCAGCGCCTGATAGCCGCCGTGGGCGATATAGTCCTCGATCCTTTCCGGATCGCACTTGCCGTTGTTCTCTAACACCACACGCACTTGTTTGGCGAAGAACGGCGCATTGAGATCAAGCCTGTGCGCGGCTAATTCGCCTGCAGGCATTTCGATCTTGCCGCCATCGGCGATGGGCGCGGCAAGTTCCTCGATGACCTTGGCGGCCATCTCGGGCTTGATGTCGGCAAGCAGTACGTCGGCCTGGTTTTTGGCGGTCAGGCGGATCAGCGGACCTTTGCTGCACAGCCCCATGCAACCAGTGCCGAGCACCTGGATCTTGACGTCCAGGCTCTTGGCTTTGATCTGCTTTTTCAGGCCGTCCATGATCACGGCGGCGCCTGAGGATTGGCAACCGGTGCTCGAACAACAGATCAGGCGCACGGCAAAGCCCTGCTGCTTGGCCTGCTCGGCAGCCGCTTTAACGTCGAGTTCTTCTGGTTTCATGGGTTTTTCTTAAGGTACGTTGGTGTTTGATGGGCGAGGTCGTTGACCGCTTATTCAGCGGCGGCGACCATGGGCTTGTCGACCTTGATCTTGACCAGCACGGCGGAGCCGTCGGTCGGAGCGAGCTTGCCATAGACCTTGCCGTTCACCGACACCAGCGGAGCCAGGCCGCAGCAACCGAGGCAGCGTACGCCTTGCAGATGAAATTCCTTGTCGGCGGTGCTGGCGCCTTCCTTGACGCCCAGCTGTTTTTCCAGGTCGGTCAGCAGCGTACCCGAGCCTTTGATGTGACAGGCAGTGCCGGTGCATACAGAAACGATGAATTTTCCCGGCGCTTCGAGTTTGAAATAGTTATAGAAGGTGATCACCTCGTAAATGCGGGCGAGCGGAACGCCCAAACCCTTGGCCATGGCCAAGGCGCCATCCCGCGGCACGTAGCCAAAACGGTTCTGCAGCTCGTGCAGGGCCTGGATCAGGCTGCCCTTCTTGTCCTTCCACTTCTTGACGATCGGGGCGATCTCGGGGGAGGTGGCGGTGAGAGCGGTCATGGTTGATTCCTTGGCTGGTCCCGGCTGCACCTGGGCAGTGCTGGCCGGTCACAGGTGGAGTCTAGTGCACCCGCAGCCCGCGGAGCAATGCGACTTGGTGGAAGTGCTGCCGGTATGCGTCGGATGTCGCCCCGGCCATGCAGCCGCGGTCGGCTCATGCCTCTAGCTGATTCGCGTTCTCAAGTCCTGCCGACGGAATCTGGCGGAGCCCGCCCTGGACGACCCCTGCGGGCCGCAAACTGGTGGCTCCAGACCCGCTTATGACCGCCGCCGCCCTGCCCATTCCCCCCGGCGGTGATGGCGGCACGCTGGCCGGGATGAGCGACCTTCTCAAATTGCACCGTCTCGATCTGCGCCGTCCCGGCGAGGAGTTGTTCGCCGTGGTGGCGGAATCCATCCCCGGTTTCACCAGGCGGCAGGCCCGTCTGGCGGTGATGGGCGGCTTGGTCAATGTCGATGGCAATGCCGTCCTCGTACCCAAGCACCCCCTGGGCGCGCGGGCGGTGGTGCATGTGGATCTGCGCCAGGGCGTGCAGCGGGCCTATCAGGCGCGCATGCACGACGAGCCGGTGACGGGCGCCCAGCCCTTCACCATTCTGCATGAGGACGCGGATCTGGTGGTGGTGGACAAGGCTCCGGGGGTGCTCTCGGCGCCGATGGGCAAGGCTGGTCCGGGCGAAAAAGAGGATCGCGGCCACGTGCCCGAGCTGCTGCGCCGGGTCTGGCGCAAGCAAGGCCACGAGGCCAATTTCATCGGCGTAGTCCATCGTTTGGACAAGGACACCTCGGGCTGCATCGTCTTCGCCCTGAGCCGCACCGCCCAGCGCATCCTGGGTACGCAATTCGCCGGTGAAGCCGCCGGCCGCCTATACCGCTGCCTGGTCCTTGGCTCGCCCCCGCGCGAGGCCGACGAACTGCACCAGCGCCAGGGTCGTGGCGCCCACGGTCGCCGCGCGGTGGTGGACGAAGATGAACCCGGAAAAGAGGCGGTGACGCGCTACCGCGTGGTCGGTCGCCATGGTCCGGTGACCGAGCTTGAGGTCGAACTGGGCACCGGCCGTACCCACCAGATCCGCATTGCCCTGTCCGAGTTGGGCTGCCCGGTGGCGGGCGACCGCCTCTACCGGCGCAGCCGCCCGGGCGAGGTCTGGCCGCGGGCCCCGCGGCTGATGCTGCACGCCTGGAAGCTGGGCCTGGATCATCCCAGCGACGGCCACCGCCTGGCCGTGACCGCACCGATGCCCCCTGAATTCTCGGCCTATGCGGCGGAAGCCGCCAAGCTGCCGGTGCGTCCGGTATGGACGCCGCCGCCGCGGGGCGGACGGCCGGTGCCGCCCCCGGCAACCGCCGCCGCCCCGGACCCAGCGGACGCCTGAGGTGCGCACCGGGCACGAAAGCGCCCGTCGACCGCGGATCGGGCCGCGCGCGCGCGGCTTGCGCCTGACTGAGCTGCCTTGGGGCATGCTGGCCGCGGCGCTGCTGCTGACCGTCTTCGGTCTGCTGGCGGTAATCAGCGCGACCAATGATCCGCTGTCACCTACCTTGCTGGGGGCCCAGGGCCGGCAGCAATTGATCTGGGCGGGCATCGCCATTGCCACAGCGATGGCCGCGGCCTTCCTGCCTTTATACGCGTGGCGCAGCCTAGCTTGGCCCTGCTATCTCGCGGCCGTGGCGGTCGCCGCCTTTATGCTGCTGGCCAAGGGGACGACCCTGGTGCCGGTGACCAAGGGCCAGGCGAACTGGATCGTACTGGGTTCCCTGCGCGTGCAGCCGGTGGAGTTCATCAAGCTGGCGTCGCTGTTGGCCGGGGCGCGCCTGTTGACCACGGTGGGCTACGACGTGCGAAAACTGTGGCATGTGGCCCTGGCCCTGGCGGTGATGGGCGCGCCGGCGGCCCTGCTCGCGGGCGAGGACCTGGGCTCGGCGTTGTGCTTCCCGGCGGTGGCGGTGGGGATGCTGCTGGCCGCGGGCATGCGCCTGCGCCATCTGGCGCTGCTGAGCACAGTCATGCTGACGGTGATCGCCCTCGGCATCATGCTCATCCCCCGGGACGGCTATCAGTGGAAACGCATCCAGGCCTGGCTGAACCCGGATGAATACGCCCTGGCCGAAGCCTACCAGACCGTGCGGGCGACCTCGGCCATCGGCTCGGGACGCTGGGTCGGCAAAGGCTACATGGATGGCGACCAGAACCGCCTGGGCTGGGTCCCCGAGAAGCACACCGACCTGATCTTGTCGGTGATTGGCGAAGAATTGGGCTTCGTCGGTACCCTGGGCTTGGTCGCTCTGTTCACCTCCTTCGGCTGGGCCTGCCTGTATCACGCCGCGCAATGCCGAGATCCCACCGCCCGCCTGGTCCTGGCCGGCCTCGCCTGCCTGATCACCGGCCAGGCCGCCATCAACCTGGCGGTGGCCACCGGTCTGATGCCGGTCACGGGCGTAACCTTGCCTTTCATCAGCTATGGCGGCTCCAGCCTGCTTGCCTGCTGGCTGATGGTGGGGGTGGGCTGCGGGGTCCATCGGAACCGTTGAACTGGCGGGTGAGGTCGCCGGGGGACCGGTGAACCGGTCGCTGTTATCCCCACCTAAGCGCCCATCTGAAAATCGCGCTTCCGGACGTGGTCGCCCCGGCGACAGTGATGGGCATGTCCACTGCCCTCCTCGACGCCTGGCTTGAACCGACGCTGACACCCGCTGAGCGGCAGTGGCTGGCCGAGCGCTGCGCCGCCGTCCGGGGGGGTGACCGCAAGGCCCTGTTCCTCGCGTTTTCCTCGGCCGCACGCTCGTGTGGCCATGCGCCCCTGGGCCCGCCGCCCGCCGGCCTGACCGTGTCGGGCTGGTCGGCCGACCAAGCGGCGCGGGTCCGCCTGCTGCTGGCCCTGCCGACCGACGACCCCATGGGCTTCATCGCCGATCTGGACCGCATCTGCGCCACCGCAGATGTGGACGAATTGGTCGCGGTGTACCAGAGTCTGGATCTGCTACCCCAGGCGCCCCGTCTGCGTCAGCGGGCCAGCGAAGGCATCCGCTCGTCGATGACCGCGGTGTTCCGGGCGGTGGCCCTGGACAATCCGTATCCGGCGCGCTGGTTGGACCAGGGGGCCTGGAACCAGATGGTGCTGAAGGCGGTCT
This sequence comes from Planctomycetota bacterium, assembly GCA_038213315.1. Classification (GTDB taxonomy): domain Bacteria; phylum Planctomycetota; class UBA11346; order UBA11346; family UBA11346; genus JBBQTJ01. Next base: position 7,151 of record JBBQTJ010000052.1, on the reverse strand, counting down.
TCACCGGCAGCGACCTGCGCCGGGTGGTGGGCCTGGATGCCCGCGCCAATCCGACCCTGGCGCGCATGGCCGCCGACTACGTGTTCGAACGCTGGGCCGCCAAGCGCACCATCGACGGCCAGTTGTGGCGGGTGATCGGCGCGGGCGCCGATGTGCGCGGGGTGGCGGCCCTGACCCGTGCGCTGGGCGACCGGGATCCGCAGACCGTCAGCGCCGCCGCTTTGGCCTGCCAGGCCACGCCGACCCTGCGGGCGCTCTGCGGCGCGGTCGCGGCTGCGCCGTCCTGGGCCGAGGTACCCGGTGGCTCGCCATGAAAGAGCGGGATGCGGCCATGCTCGCATTCCGCCTGGGTGGCTGGTGGTGCCTGGCCCAAGTCGCCCTGTTGCTGCCCGCCGCCAGTGTAGCCCTGCGCGGCCTGTTCGTGGGCGCCGCCGAACCGGTCTGGCGCGATGTGCTGCTGATCGGCGGCAGCTATGCCGTGGCGGCGCTGCTGCTGCTGATCATGGCCCGGCAACTGATGGCCCGGGCCCGCATCCTGGCCGAGCGCCTGCTGCCCGAAACCTTCGACGCCCCGCTCGCGTCGCACCCCGCCGAGCCCGCCGTGAGCCTGGCGGTAGGCCTGTGGCTGCTGGGCTCGGCCCTGCCGCCGCTGCTGCGCACCATCGCCGACATGGTCACCGCCGGCGACCAGCTTGGCCCCAACCTGCGCGAAGCCTGGCTGGACCTGCTCGGCCACGGCGCCCAAGGCCTGATCGGGCTCTGGCTCATCGTCATGCCGCGACTGCTGGCGCGCTGGCGGGCGAGATGAACCTGACAGCCGTCGCGGGGTCGCTCACAAGACAGAACAACCGTCGCGGGGTCGCGGGGTCGCGGGGTCGCGGGGTCCTTCGAGACGCAGATTCTCGTCGGGGTTCGGGCGACAAAGGTCGGCAGGTGCACGGCAGTGACGTCCGCCAGCAAACCGACGCTTGTCGTACATCCACTCGGCTGCCATGTGGTCCGACCCCGCGACCCCGCGACGGTTGTTCTTTCTATTAAGAGACCCCGCGACAGCCGTCACTCTGGTCCCCCCCAATGAAACTCATCGACCCCCACATCCACATGTCTGCGCGCAGCACCGACGACTACGAGGCCATGGCGGCCGCGGGCGTGGTGGCGGTGATCGAACCGGCGTTCTGGTTGGGACAGCCGCGCACCAGCGTGGGCTCGTTCCAGGATTACTTCTCGTCCCTGGTCGGTTGGGAACGTTTCCGCGCCAGCCAGTTCGGCATCCGCCATTACTGCACCATCGGCCTGAACAGCAAAGAAGCCAATAACGAGGCCTTGGCGGCGCAGGTCCTGGAGCTGCTGCCCCTGTACCTGGGCAAGGACGGCGTGGTGGCGGTGGGCGAGATCGGCTTCGACGATCAGACCCCGGCCGAGGACAAGGCCTATCGCGCCCAACTCGTCCTGGCGGTCGAGGTTGGCCTGCCGGTGATGGTGCACACGCCGCATCGCGACAAGACCAGCGGCACCACGCGCAGCATGGACATCGCGCTGGAGCACGGCCTGCGTCCAGACCAGGTGATCATCGACCACAACACCGAAGAGACGGTGAAGGAAACCTTGGATCGCGGCTTCTGGGCGGCCTTCACCCTGTATCCGCGCACCAAGATGGGTAACGAACGCATGGTCGAGGTGGTGCGCCGCTACGGCAGCGAGCGCATCATCGTCGACAGCAGCGCCGACTGGGGCGTCAGCGATCCCTTGGCCGTGCCCAAAACCGCCGCGTTGATGCTGGAGCGTGGCATCCCCCGCGAGCAGGTCGAAGCCACCTGCTACGGCAATGCCGTGTTGGCCTATGGCCAGTCCGGCCGCTTCAATGAAAGCGATTGGGCCGATCCCACCAGCACCATCGACCAGCGGGTCCAGTTTTCCGGCAACAGCGTGCTGCGCGGACAGACCCCACGGATTGGCTAGCGAGGTGCTGGCCCAGCCCTGCTGGGATGTCGTTGCGGTGAAACACAAAATTCCCGGCGTGCGGATGCACGCCGGGACCACAATGAAGTCCAAAGACCAGCCGCGGTCAGCGGTCAAACCGCCGGCCGCGGACCGCTCCCTTCAATCCTTCTTTTTCTTCTTGCCGCCCATCGCCGCCGTGATCTCGGCCTTGGTCAGGGCGCCGTCAGCATCGGTGTCGGCTTTTTCCCACATTTCTTCGGCCATGCCCTTGCCCTCTTCCTTGCGTTGGTCGCGGGCTGCAGACAGCTCGGCCAGGGTCACCTTGCCGTCCTTATCGGTGTCCATGCGGGTGAAGGCATCCAGACGCTCGTCGCCAGGGCCTTCGCCGGGACCGTGCTCGCCTTCGGGCTTCTTCTTGTCGCCCTCGGGGCGGGGCGGCGGCTTGGGCATGGATTCGCGCAGCGACTTCATGGCCACCTTGAATTCATCCTTGGTCAAAGCGCCATCCTTGTCCGCATCGCCAGCCGCGAAGGCCTTGGTCACTGCGTCGGTACGCTCGGCGGCTTTGCCCTCGTGGAAGGCCTTGGCCTCGTCCTTGGTCAGCTTGCCGTCGCCATTGGCGTCGGCCTGATCAAAAATGGCCAGCAGGCCGCCGCGGGGACCAGGGCCCTCACCGGGGCCGGGGCCACCAACAGGCGGATCGCCAGCGGTGAGGGCACAGGTAAGCAGGGTGAGGGTGGGGATGAGCATGGTACGCATGGTGGTCCTGGTCAGAGGTTGATGGTCACAACTCAAGCCGCGCGCGGCGGGCAGCGGGGAAGGTCTTCCCATCCCGCGGTGTTCCACGCCGTGCGAGGCGCAACTCTGGGAAGCTTACTTGGCCTTGCCCTTGCCGTCATGGTGCGAGCGGTTCATGAATTCGTCACGTGACAGGCTGCCGTCACCATTGGTGTCGAGCTTGGCGAAGCGCTCGCCGAGCTTGGCCTGGCCGGCGGCCCGGGCCGCGGCGCGCTCACCATCATCAAGCTTGCCGTCCTTGTTGGTGTCAAACTTGTCGAGCACCTTCTGACGATGCTCGCCGTGACCCTTGCCGCCCTTGGGCGTGTCGCCGGCAACTGCCGGAGCGGCCATCAGGGCACTGAGGAGCAGAATGGGGAGGATGCGCATGGGATATCTCCGTGGGGGTGATGTTGACAGCCTAGCATGAGCTCCGCGCAGGCCGGTGAGGGAAATCGCTACAGCGGATTATTTGACTACGGGAATGCTCGCGCCTGGCCGCGGGAAACGTTCATTCCCAAGACGTAACAGGCCTTAGGCTTGTGCGCTATGGATGCTCTCTCTGCGGATGATGTGGCGCGCGCTACGAGCTTGCGCGAACGTTTGGCTGGGCTGGGGCGCTGCCTGGTGGCATTTTCGGCGGGTGTGGACTCCACCTATCTGCTGGCGGAGGCCCACGCGGTACTCGGCGCCAACTGCACCGCGGTGACGGCCGACAGCCCGAGCCTGACCCGCGCCGGGCTGGCTGAGGCGCGGGCCTTCTGCGCCGACCATGGCATCGCGCATCGCGTGGTGCAGACCGATGAATTCGAGCAGGCCGCGTATCTGGCGAATCAGGGCGACCGCTGCGGGCACTGCAAGGCGGCGCTGATGCGCGCCATGCACGCCCTGGACCAGGCGACCAGCGATCGCCCGGCGGCGTTGCTGCTGGGCGCCATCACCGACGACCTCGCCGACTGGCGACCGGGCATGCGCGCGGCCAGCGCGGCCGGCGCGGCCTTCCCGCTTGCCGAGGCGGGCCTGAACAAGGCCGCCGTTCGCCGCCTGTCGCGCCACCTGGGCCTAGCCACCGCCGAGCGACCGGCCGAGCCCTGCCTGAGTTCACGCATGCCCTATGGTGAGCCGGTCTCGATCGCCGGCGTGCGCATGGTCGAGGCCGCCGAAGCTGCGCTGAAAGGGCTGGGCCTAGGCGAATGCCGCGCCCGGCATCACCGCATCGGTGCCAATCCCGACGGCAGTCCCCGCGGTTTCCTCTGCCGCATTGAAGTCCCCGAGCGCGACCTGCCGGCAGTCGTAGCCCAACGCGCCACCGTGGTCGCCCGCCTGACGGCGATCGGCTACCTGAACGTGGCGCTGGATCTAGCCGGGCTGCACAGCGGCGGTTTCAATCGGCTGCTCGGCGCCGAGTCCAACCCCCACGGAAAACAACCATGACCGATACGCTCAACCTCGACCTCGACCGGGCGCGCCGGTGCGGCTTTCCCGAAGTGGTCTACGGAGCCGGGAAGACAGTCAGCGAAGTGCTGGCCGCCGCCACGCGCTTGGCCGAGGCCCATGGCCGCGTGCTGGTCACCCGCTGCAGCGACGAGGCCCTGGATGCCCTGGCGCGGTCACTGCCGGCCGGCCATCCCCATCCCCGCAGCCACTGCTTCTGCCTGGGCGAGCCCACCGCCAGCGCCGGCCCGGTGGCGGTGATCACCGCCGGAACCGGCGACGAACCGGTGGCCGAGGAATGCGCCCTGACCCTGGCCATGCGCGGCGTGCGCGTCGACCGGCATCGCGATTGCGGCGTGGCTGGTTTACATCGCCTGCTGGCCAAGGTCGACGACCTGCGCCGCAGCGTCTGCGTGGTGGTGGTCGCCGGCATGGACGGTGCCCTGCCCAGCGTGGTCGGCGGCCTCTTGGATGTGCCGGTGATCGCCTGCCCGACCTCGATCGGCTATGGCGTCGCCGCAGGTGGGCACACGGCCCTGAACACCATGCTCAGCAGCTGCGCTGCCGGCGTCACCGTGGTCAACATCGATAACGGTTTTGGCGCTGGCTATGCCGCCGCGACCATCGCCCTGCTGGCGGCCAGGACCAACCCCGTGACATGACCTGGACCATCTCCCTCCTGCTGCTCGCCAGCAATGTTTTCATGACCGTGGCCTAGTACTGGCACGCCAAGCTGGCCACCGGCAGCCTCGCCCTGAGGACGGTGATCCTGATCAGCTGGCTGGTGGCCCTGCCCGAATACTACCTGGCCGTGCCCGCCATTTATCACGGCAATCGCGTGCATGGCGGCGCCTTCAGCACCGCGCAATTTAAGGTCATGCAAGAGGGCATCGCCTTGCTGGTCTTCCTCGCCTTCAGCCTGCTGGTGCTGCGCGAAATGCCCCGCTGGCTGGAATTCGCCGGCATGGTCCTGATCATGATCGGTCTGGCCGTGGCACTGTCTGGGCGCTCTGGGTGAGACGCCGACGGTGTCCTGGACACCCTCGGCGCAGGCCCCCTCACCAGCGATGTTCGCCCCCGGCCACGAGCTAGAGTGGCGCCATGATTCCCAACCGCTTCCGCTGGTTCGTCGCTGTGCTGATCGCCTGCGTGGTGCTGCTGGCCGGGTGCGGCGGCTCTGGCGGCTCAGACAGCAAGAATGATCCAGCGCCAGCACCGGCGCCGGCGCCAGCTCCGGCGCCTTCCCCAGCCGCTGGACCGACTGCCGCAGAACAGCAACTGCTCGACGCGGTCAATGCCCAGCGCAGCGCCAATGGCCGCAGCGCCCTGACCTGGAACAATAGGTTGGGGCAGGCAGCTCAGGACCACACCCAGGATATGTTCGATCACAGCACCATGAGCCACACCGGTAGCGATGGTTCGACGGCGTCGCAGCGCGTCACCGCCGCCGGCTACGTCTGGCAAGCCACCGGTGAAAACGTCGCCGCAGGCCAGACCAGCGTGACCCAGGTGATGACCGACTGGATGAACAGCTCAGGCCATCGCGCCAATATCCTGAGCACCAACTATACCGAATTCGGCTGTGCCCGGGTGGGCAACTATTGGACCCAGGTCTTCGGCAAGCCGATGAGCAGCGGCGGTTGAGCCGACGCCGTCCGCCCAGGACGTTCAAGCACTCGCTGCGCGGTAAGCGCGACCATAGGCACAGCCGGCGCCTGCCAATACGGCCAGCCTACGGTCGCACCAGACCTTGCTGCACATAATCAGCAGACCTCGCGCGGATCGCTCACCAACTCACCGACGCGGTCCAAGAACTCCACCCTCGCCTCCGCATCGGCCAGATTCACATCAATGTTCTTCCCCAGCAGCGGCATTCTCTCAGTTCACGCCGCCGCGTCATCCCGCCCGCGCACAAACAGCGCACACGTATGCCGCACCCGCGCCAGCCCCCGCGCCGCCGCGTCCAGCACCCGGCCGGCGTGGTGGCCCACCGCGACGCCAAGGAACTGGCGCCAGCCGGCCATGGTGGCGATCCAATCCTCTACGCGCAGGTCCAGACGCGCGAGGATCGGCGCCAACTCTGCCGGAATCGCGCCGCGCTTGCCCGCGCGCAGCCAGCGACCAGTGCGATCCACCAGAGTCAGATAATCGTCCACGCTGCACGCCCGCCCGCCGGCCACGCAGCGTGACAGCGGCGCAACCCAAGCGCCGTCTTCCGCATGACGCGCCGACGGCGCCTCGCCCGCCCCGCCTTCCCTGGGACCGCGGGCCTCTAGGCCCGGCCTCACGTCGCGCAACCGCTCCCGCTGCCGCGCGCGGATGCGCTGCCGTACCGAGGTGTGCGCACTGCGCTCGGGACGGTCAGCCATTTTTGCCCGGATCGGATTCAAATCGACATACGCCATGCACGCCACCAGCGCCGCCTGATCCAACAGCACCACGCTATGAAAGCGTGCCTGCCAGAACGTTCCGGTGACCTCGTCCTCCCGATTCGCTCGACGGCTGATACCCTCTTTGAGAGTTTTCATGAACCACTGCAACTCACCCAAGCGTGTGCGGCGGATCGCCACCCAGGCCGCGTCTTGAGCCCACGCCTGAATCACCGCCTCGGGTGGCAGCACCGGCGTCCCGTCCGGTAACGACGACGGCGGATACGCCGTCCACCAGCGCCGCACCACCTCCGAAGCGCTCCACGCCCCCACCGTCCCCGGCAGCATGCGCAGCACCACATGGAAATGGTTCGACATCACCGCGTACGACGCCACTTCCACCGCAAAAGCCCCAGTCAGCAAGCGCAGTCGGTCCTCCACCCACTGCCGCCGATGATCAAAACGCCCGTCCTTCCCTCCGCACAAAAACGCCTTCCGCACACACCGCGACGTGCAGTGCAACCAAGGGTGACGGGCGGGATCAAACTGCTCTCGACGAGGACGGCGCATGGGTGGAAAGGTAGCCGGGACGTAGGGTTCCGTCAAGATGGTGCCTGGCACCTTGCTTGT
>JBBQTJ010000051.1:0-14084 GCA_038213315.1 Planctomycetota bacterium | reverse complement strand
GACCAACGCAGCTTCCGCCACCCGTCGGCGCGCCAGAGTCGCCAGCCCAGGATCAGGAAGGGCAACACCACCGCCACCACATTGAACAGCAGGTCGTGGGGCTTGGGATAGCTGCGGCGGTTGAACAAGTCGGCGAGGATCGGCAGCGAGAAGCCGTCGTGCCACCACACCAGGGCCGTCTCGCCGGCCAAAAAGGGCGCATAGACCGCCAGCAGCACCACCACGGCGACCACCCACAGGCCGAGACGATGCAGACGTTTGGCCACGAAGATGCCAATGGCTAGCTGCCATGGCGAGCGGGCCTGTTCAGTCATAGCGGCCCCCGATACGCGGATCCGCCACCGCGTACAACAGGTCGGCCAGCAGAATGCCCACCAGCAGCAGCAGCACCGAGATCACCGTGCTGCCCATCAGCAGCGGCGCGTCCTGCTGCTTGGCCGCGTCCAGCAACAGCGTTCCCAGGCCGGGAATGACGTAGATGGATTCGACGAAGACGAAGCCGCCAAACAGACTGGCCAACAGGCCAGAGCCCAGGGTGATCATGGTGATCAGCGAATTACGCTGCACATGCCCGTACATCACCCGCGTCTCATCGCAGCCCTTGGCGCGGGCAGTGCGGACGTAGTCGGCGCTAAGCTGCTCCAGCACATTGGCGCGCATATAGCGCGATAACGCGGTAAACGAGCCGTAGGTCAGTACGAACAAAGGCAGGGCCGCATGCCAGAGCAGATCCCGCAGATAGTCCCACGGTGTCAGCCAATAGGATCCTGGCGACGACAGGCCCTTGTTCGGGAACCAGGCCTCCTGCCCCTGACCAGTAGAGGTGGCGAAGTGGTGCAGCAGCAGGGTGCCGATGAAGAACGACGGCAAGGCCCACAGCAAAAACAGTCCGCTGGTTGCGGTACGATCGGCTAGGCTGCCTTCGTGCCGCGCCGACCACATGCCCAGCGGAATCGACACGCCCCAGGCCAGGATAATGGCGGCGACGTTCAGCCACAAGGTCACCTGCCAACGGTCGGCAATGATGGTGAACACGTATTCTTTGCGGGTCGAACTGTACAGCCGGCCGGTGGCCAGACGCGACAGGAAGTCAATGAACCCGGTCTCGGCCACCACGCTGCCCAGACGCTGGGTCCAATTGGTTTGGAAGTCCGCCACGTCCCGCTGCACCAGGGCCACCAGGGCCGCGGCCTTGGTGGCCGACTGGGCGTCATTGGTGCGAAACCCCGCGGCATTGGTGTTATCGAAGTCGATGCGCAGGCGCTTCAACTCGTCATTGCGTGCTAACAGGTAACTGCGGCGTTCCTTGCTCAGACGATCAAGATCCTCGACATTGATGGACGTCAGGGCACACAGGCTCAGGGCCAAGCTGGCCGGACCGTGCAGGCGCTCCTGGTCCGGATCCGCCAACACCGCTGCCAGGGGCAGCACCGCGTGACGGCCATAGAGCCACAGGTCCTTCTCCCGTTGGTTCCGCTCCGATTCCCTGGCCTCGCCGCCGAGCTTGCGTTCCAATGATTCCAAGGTCGCGCGCATCCCCGTCTCAGTGCTGAAGGCGCGCAGATTGATCAGGGCGGGCAGGTCATTGCCGGTTCGCCGGAAACGGGACAGCAGGTTCTCGACCGCCGCCCCTGCCTTCTCGACCTTGCGTTCGCCACCTTCGCCGGACTTGGCGGAGCCAGTCATGGCCAGTTCGTCACTGAGGGTCATGCCTTGCAGGCGCAGCACGCCGAAATTGATCACCAGGATGCCGATGAAGGTCGGCACCATCCAGAGCATTCGTCGGATCAGGTAGGCAAGCACGGCGGCTGGGCCTCAGGGCGCCGCGAAGTGCCAGCGCAACGGTGACCGGCTCTTGAGCGGATGGTAATGATCAAGCCCGTAGGTCACTCCGTCCAACCAGCGTTCGGTAGTGGTGTCACCGACCGGCCGGCGATTCTGCCAGACGAAGATGCTTTCGCTGCTGCGGAAGAAGGTGTAGGGCTGTTCGGCGTAGATGATGGCCTGGATCTCTTTGGCCACGGCGATGCGCCGGTTCAAGTCGAATTCGCTGCGCAGCACGTCCGACAGTTCGTCGACCTTAGCATTCTTGAAGCCGATGTGATTGGACGAGCGCGGCTCATCCGCCGACTTGCTGCCCCAGACCTGCTCGAAGTCCACCTCCAGCGGCATCTGCCAGCCGCCCGCCACCGCCTGGAAATCCTTGTCCTCATACACGCGGATCAGTTCCTTCCATTCCAAGGAGACCGGTTCCAGATCGATGCCGATGGTGCGCAGTACATTGCGGTAGATCAGCAACGACGCGTCCCATTCCGGACGGTTGGCAGAGTACTTCAAAGAAAAGCGCAGAGCGGTGCGCTTGCCATCAATCACCTTGTCCAGCCAACCATCATTGTCGCTGTCGCGCCAGCCCGCCTCCGCCAGCAAAAATTTGGCCTGCTCCAGATCGAAGGCCACCGGTTTCAAGTCGCGGTTGCTGTACACCGAATCCGGGTGCACCGGCGAGGTCTGGGGCCGGCCCAGGCCAAAGTAGGCCTCATCAATGATGCGCTGCTGGGGGAAGGCGTGGGACAAGGCCCAGCGCACCCTTTTGTCGGCGAACAAGGGCAGGCGCTGATTCCAACCCAGGTAGCTATACGACGAGCCGCGGACCCGTTCCCAGCCCAGTTCCCCCTGACGGCCGGCCTTGGGATTGGCCGGATCGATGGCGGTGAAGCGTGGTTCCTTGTGGTCGACGATTTCCGACTTCCATTGGTTCGGCGCCAGTCCATGGCTCTGCACCTGCCCATTCTTGAAGGATACCAATTGTGGGTCGGGCAGTTTGGTCTCGCCATCCCAGCGGATGCGCTCGAAATGCAGGCCGGCACCCCAATAGGCAGGATTGCGCCGGAAGCGGATGACCTTGTCCGGCTCCCAGGCGTCCATGATGTACGCGCCCACCCCGACGTACTGCCGGGCCTGATCGAACCAATGCTGGTTCATCGTCGGACCCAGGCGGTCGGCGGGCAGCGTGCTGCCATCCCGGTCGCAGGAATAGATGTGGCTGGGCATCGGCGTCAGCGCCAAGCTGCTCGACAAACTGGTGTAGAGCTTCTTCTTCCAATGCAGCACTAGGGTGAGGTCGTCGGGCGTGGCCCAGGACTCCAAGTCGTCGTAGTAGGATTTCAGTTGCGGGCATTCCACCGTCGGATCCTTGGCCATCTGCAGATAAAAGGCGAAATCCTTGCTGGTCAGCGGCACATCCTTGGCCAACCACGCATAGCTGGGCTGGCTGGCGATGGCCGGTCGCTGCCACATCACGCCAGGACGCAGGGTGAAAGTGTACGTCTTGTAATCATCGCTGATCACACACGACGTGGCCAGGTTTTCACTCCACAGTTCCGGCGTCAGGGGACTGGCCCCGCACAAGGAATCATTGGCCAAGCCTTCAACAGCGCTCTGCGTGGCATCGTTGTCGATCAACGCATTCAAACCCTTGGGGCTCGCATTGAAATCCATCCAGGTCCCGCCCAGCCATTCCGGGTGATAGAAGCTGCTGTCATACGGCTGTAAAAAGTTTGTCTCCAGCCGCGGCTTGCCGTCCCGTCCATCCGCGACTGCCGCCGTGGCTGCCCCCGCCGAGCGCACCGCGACCCCCTGCTGCCGCAGCGCCTTCATCTCCTGCGCCAACTGCAAGGTGGTGGAAGCCAACTCCGACAGCCGCGCATACACCTCAGCCTCACGCCGCGCCGCATTGCCCCGATCAAGGACGACCAGGAACAGCAGCACGGCAACAATGGCGAGCAAGGCAAGCTTGACGGCGTTCATGGGCGGAACGCTAGGGGGAGTGGGTCAGATGTCGACGGGGAGGGGCTTCGCTGGAATGCTCGAATGCTTGAATGCTCGAATGGACAGCCGACGACAGCGGTCCTGTTACTTGCAGTGACTTCTGCGACCCATTCGAGCATTCCAGCATTCGAGCATTTCCCCAATCTCACTCCCTTCCCACCACCATCCGATAGCGCGCCAGCAGCTCCAACCATTCAACCCGTTCCTTAGCAGTGCTGGCCAAACGGCCCAGATCCTTGCGGCCAGGCAGGCCAGTGAAGGTGGCCTCCGGCGCGCTGCCCAATTCGCGCAGTTCGCCACAGGCGCCATCCAACTGGGTCAAGGTCAGGCGTAGGTTTGGCTCTTCGGCCAACAGGGCGTTGTCGGCGGCTTCCAGGCGGAAATCGACCCGCGCGGCTTCGCCCAGTGAGGTTTCGCAGCGGCCGGCCAAGTCGGTCAATTCGCTGGCCAGACGGGCGCAGCGGCTGATATCGCCTTCGCGTTTAGTGCCTTCGCTGGGCGGCTCCAGTTCACCCAAGGACTCGGTCAGGGCCTTGCGGTACAACTCGATGGCGGCAGCGATCAGGGGCGCCAGATCCTCGGCCGCCTTGCCGGCCTTGGTGCGGCGCCTCAGGATGCTGTCCAGGTCGGCGGCCAGGATGGCCGGCAGCGCGAGCACGCCGCTGCCCGCGTCCATGCTGATGGAGATGCTGACCGGCGGTGGATCGCCCAGCTTGGCGCGCCAATCCGCCACCAGCGACACCAGCTCTTTGAACACGGCTCGCAGCCGTGGCACGTGGCGGGCAAAGGCCTGCACCGAGGCCGCCCAGCGGGCCCGTTCAATGTGGGCACGCAGATCCCGGCCGGCATCACGCAAGGCCTGCACTTGGCCGGACACGGTCTTGAATTCATACTTCGAGCCGAATAGACGCGGACGATACCGCCGGGGATCCTCACCCAGGCCATCGAGGCCGCGCAGACCCTCAAGGCTGCGGGCCAGATCGGCCAGCTGCCGGTCCAGCAAGGCGACCAGACGTTCGCCATCTTTCGGGGCGATGGTCAGCACCCGATCAAGCCGGCGGACCTGACCGATCACGTCCTGGTAGGATTTTCCCGCTTCCAGCAGGTCAAAGGCTTGACGGTAGAGCTTCACCCGCTCGTCGGTGGCCAACTCTCCGCCGCCTTCCAACACGCCCAGACGTCGATCCCGTTCGGCGACCTCCTCCAGCAATTCGCGGCGCTGGGCTTCCAGGGTGGCGACGCGCTCGATCAAACCGCGATTGGCGCTTTCAAGCTCGCGCCGCGCGCCGTCCAGCGAGACCACCGCGGCGATCGCTTCCTGGGCCGAGCCGGTCAGAGCGGGTGGTTCCTTGCCGGTGGCGACCTGGCGGACGGCCACGGCCAATTCCTCACGTGAGCGCTTGTGGTCGGCGGCGACTTGCTGGGCGGTGGCGAGGAATTCCCGATAGCGGCGCAGCAGACGCCCGACCTGCGCGGGCAGATTCTCGCCCGCTGGCGGCGGATCGTTGAGCGCTGCCAGCGCGCCCAGCACCGCCTGCGCCGTGCGCCCCAACTCGTCGCTGACATGGGCCGCGTCCAGCTGCGCGCTGCCCAGGCGGGCCTGCTGGGCCGACAGGTCCTTGATCAGGGTATCCAGCCGCTCATTGATCGATTGGTGGCGCTCCTCCCACAGCCGCGTCAAGGCATCGACCAGATCCCGGGCCAAAGCGTGGTCGACCGGATCGCCCGGCTGCAAGGCCTCGATGCGCGCATCCAGGGCCGCCGCCTCTTGGCGGAAACGGGCAGCCTCGAAGGCCTTCTCGTCCTCACGGAAGCAGCGGAAGAAGGTGCGCCACAACTCGACCGTGGCCTCGCCCAGGGCGCGCTGGCTGGCATCGGGGGCGATCAAGGTGCCGATGGCGCCCAGGGGATCGCTGCCGGCATAGCCGCGTTCTTTGGCGTGCGCCAGTAAACTCGCGACCACGGTTTCAAGCTGATGGTGGAGAGTCGCCACCGCCTGGGAGTGGTCGTCGCGGATCTTCCGTTCAAGACGGTGGACCGTGGTGCTGTGCTGGCCGTCGGACATGGCGGGCCAGGGTGGGTCCCCAGGAGCAGATTGCCAGCCCAGGCCCGCCCAGACCATGAACGCGCATGCGCCACCTCCATCTCGATATGCCCAGCGGCATCGCTGGCGATATGCTGCTGGCCGCCCTCATCGCCTGCGGGGCTGATCTGGAACGCATCCGCCACGGCCTGACAAGCCTGAACCTTGGCCATGTGGGCGTCACCGCAGCCCCGGTTCTGGTGGGCGGCCTGGCGGCGACCCGCGTGGATGTGGACGCGGACCAGCGCGCCTTGTGGCGCGGCAGCGTGTCGCTGAAACACGCCACGCCGGTCACCGGCGTGGTCCTGCCAGCCACGAAGCTGCCGGCCCCGGGCGACGACCATCCGCACCGTCCCTATCATCTCATCCGCAGCCTGCTGGAGCGCGCCGCGCTGCCCGAGCGGGTGCGCAGCAGGGCCCAGCGCGTTTTTCGCGTGCTCGCCGAAGCCGAAGCGGCGGTCCATGGCTGCGACGTGGACACGGTTGAGTTCCACGAAGTCGGGGCCCTTGACGCCATCGTCGATGTGGTCGGCTGCTGCCTGGCACTTGAGGACCTTCAGGTTGACGTGGTCACCGCCGGCCCCCTGACCCCGGGCAGCGGCACGGTGCGCTGTGCCCACGGCCTGATGCCCGTGCCGGTGCCCGCCGTGGCCCAGATGCTGCGACGCTTCCAGGCCCCCTGGCGCCAAGTGGATCGCGACACCGGCGAATTGACCACCCCCACCGGCGCCGCCCTGGTCCTGGGTCTGTCCACGGCCGACGCCGCGCCGCGCGGTCCGCTACGTCTGGTCGCCACCGGCTTTGGCGCCGGCCACAAGACCATCCCCGGACTGGTGAACGCGGTGCGTGCCATGTTGTCCGAACCGGCGCCTGCCGAACACCTAGTCAGCGACACGGTCTGCGAACTGACCACGAATCTGGATGATATCAGCGGCGAGGATCTGGGCGCAGCTCTGACCATGCTGATGGAGGCTGGCGCCCTGGATGCCTGCGCCTCGCCTTTGGTGATGAAGAAGGGCCGTCCCGGCTGGCAATTGACCGTCTTAGCTCAACCGGCCGACCAGGAGCGCCTCGCCGCGTTGGTGCTGACCCTGACGCCGGCCATCGGCCTGCGCCTGGCCGAGCGGCAGCGTCGGCTGCTGCCGCGCACTGCGGCCACCGTTCAGGTGGAGGGCCACTCCTTAGGCCTGAAAGTGGTCACCCTGCCAGACGGCAGCACGCGGGCCAAGCCGGAAGCAGATGACGTCGCCCGGGTCGCCATCGCCCTGGGCCGGACCGGGGCCTGGGTACGCGCGGCCGCCCTGGGCGCTTGGCGCTGAGCTACCTGCGCCCAGGCTGATGTCGCTCGCGATGGGCCTGCGGCCCGATGCCGGTGAAGGCATGGAAACGGCAGCTGAAATGCAGGGCATCGGCAAAGCCTACGGCGGCGGCAAGGGCGGCGATCGGTTCGTCTGCTTCGACCAGCAGGCGACAAGCGCGACGCAGGGGCAACTCGGTCAGGTAGCGCGCCGGTGGCACGCCGACCTGCTCGTCCCACAGCTTGCGGAAATGCGTCGGCGACAGCCCCCGACCTCGCCGCCGCCAAGGCCCGCGCGACCGAGCATGGCTGCGCCGCCGTCGGGTTCGACTCTCACCACATGCCGATTGCAACTCGGCGCTTCCAGGGGCCAGCCTGAACCTTTGTTCAAGCTGGCCGTTGTTCTTGACGGCCAGCGCGCCTACGCTGCCCACGAGGTCCATCATGCGCCGTTTCCTGCTGCTATGCTCCTGCCCGCTGCTGCTCGCGGCGGCCGAACCGGGGATCACCCTGGTGCCGCAAAACATGTACCTCAACTTGAATCAGGGTTTTGACGAAAGCGGTCGACCACAGCACTACAACGGTAGCTTCAACCTCTCACTGTCCGTCAGGGCAACGGCCGGGCTGCATGCGGTCGGCATGGGCAAGGTGGTGATCACCGAGTGCCGCACGGATGCCGATGAAGACCTGCTTGACCTGCCCAGCACCCCGGAAAACAACGATCGCGAACGCTACCTGCGCCTTGATGATCGCACCCAACGGCGCGGCAAGAGCCGTGAAATCGGCGACCTTAATCTGCAGATGAAGGCACCGACCAAACCGGCCCATGCCCTGGCCCGCTTGGTCGGCACCATCGAAATTCTCCAGAGTGACGGCAAGCGCCGCTTTGCCGACTTGAAACCGCTCAGCGAGTGGAGCGACAAGCGGCTGCGCCTGCCAGGCGCGACCGGCAACCTGCTCCTACGGGACGGCCGCAATGGGTTCGAGGTGGTGGTGTCGTCAGAACTGACGCCCTGGATCGACGACCTGCTGTTCTTAGATGGTTCAGGCACCGAGCTGCCCACCCAGAACCAGGGCACCAACAAGACGCCTGAAGGCAACGTCCACCGTTTCATGGTCGAGCTGCCCAAGGATGCCAGCGTCAGCCTGCGCCTGCATGGCAAGCTGACCGCCATAACCATGCCATTCAGCTTGCTTGACTTGGCCCTGCCCGGTCAAAGCAAAGCGGCCACCGGACTCGAAGTTGATCTGCCGTTGATCGATGGGCCAGACGCAGAGCTACCCGAAGCGATACAGCCGATCATCGAAGTTGAGGGCATGGTGAATCCCTTCGACGCCGCCCCGTAACCAATTGCGGGCAGGCCTGCGACCCGCCCTCAATAGCGCCGCACGCCGCCGGCCTTGCCCCCGGCCGGCGGCGGCACCGCGACCTCGGCCTGCTTGGGGATGATCTGCTCTAGGCGGTCCATGAGTTTGCCGAGATGCTCGCGCCGGGTCTGTTTCTTCTCAAGTTCGGGAACCCGCTGACGCAGTTCCTTCACCTCGGGCTGCTCTCCCAGATAGGCTGCCAGCATCTCAGCCTCGGCCACCTGGGTCAGGATCTCGGTGACGTCCGTTTCCAACTTCTTCAATTCATCGACATAGCGCTCGCGGATCCGCTTCAGCGCCTCGACCTTCTGGCCATCGGTAAGTGTGACTGAGATGGGGGGCAACGGCATGGTCTTGATGGTACCGTATACCCACGATCAAGGCAATCGCAGGCGGCGCCGACCGCCAACCTTCATTACGCCCCCATGCCGCCGGGCACGCCCTTCACCACCACGCTGACCGCATTGTGAGGGTGCAGGGACTCCACATGCACTGCCTCGACCCGGTAGTCGATGATGCGCAGATCCAGGTCCAAGGCGTGCTTCAAGCGACGGCCGGCGTCTTCGCAGAACATCAGGTTGGCACCGTTCAGACGGGCGAATTCCTGCTCGTCCTCGCGCTTGACGGCGGCCTGCACGGCGGTCTTCAGGACTCCTTCAGCGTGATCGATCAGTTCCACTAGGCTGGGGCCGTTCTCATCCGCGACCACTACATCCAGGTAGGCATAGCTGCGCTGGCTGTGGGGCGTGGCGGCGATGGATTCCTCACGCCCCAGCCACGCGGCAACCTCGTCAGCGGACAGCTGCGCGCGGCCCGTGAAATCCTGGGCGAAGCGCTGCTGGATCAGTTGGCGGGCCAAGGCGGCCGAGCACGGGCAGGTGCTGCTATAGGCGACCTTGGCGCCCAGTTGGAAACGCACCTCGCCATCCTGCACCGTGCCGCCCAGGCTGACCGGATAGCTGCGCCAGCCGCGATTGGCGCTGACCAGGGCCGGACGCTCCAACATCATCTCGAAATCAAGGCGCACCGCCGCAGTGCTGGACAGGCCCTGATGGCTCCCCAGGAAGGCTTGCAGGATGCGCCGGACGGTGCCAAGACTGAGCACCTCTTCTGCCAGAATCGCCTGCAGGCTCAGGAACAGACGCGACATGTGGATGCCACGGGCGTCCTGGTCATCCAGACTGACAAAGGCTTCGGCCTTGGCGGGCGAGACGATCTCGCGGCCTTGGGCATCCCGCAGCCGCACCGGCACTTCGATCTCGGTCATACCGACCCGATCGATGGCGCCGCGCAGGCGCGACTTCACTTCATGGGCGATGTCCGGCATCGCGGCGCCATGGTCAACACGGCGAACAGGATCGAGAGCGCGGTCGGTAGCCATTGCCGAAATAGTTTCAGCATTCACGCCGCAGGACAAGGCGCAGTCAGGGCCGGTCAAAACGGCCCTGTTTCCCACGCGCGCGGTCGGCCCGACACTGTCCCACATGCCGCCCCTGATCCTTGCCAGCACCTCGCGCTACCGCCGTGCCCTTCTTGAACGCCTGGGCCTGCCCTTCACCGCCGTGGCCCCGAGTTGCGACGAGGAAGCCTTGAAGGATCCGGCGCTTCCGCCCCAGGCCCTGGCCGAGCGCTTGGCGGCGATGAAGGCGACGACCACCGCCGCCGCGCATCCCGGCTGCGTGGTGATCGGCAGCGACCAGGTCTGCGCCTTGGGCGATGAACTCCTCCACAAGCCGGGCACCGCGGCACGGGCCGTCGACCAGCTGCTGCGCCTCTCCGGCCGCGAGCACCGGCTCATCACTGCCGTCGCCGTGGTCCAACCCGGCGGGCTGCGCCGCCACACCGACATCACCACCCTGGCGATGCGCCCGCTCGACCGCGCCGCGCTGGAGCGCTATGTCGCCGTCGACCAGCCCCTGGACTGTGCCGGCGCCTACAAGCTGGAATGCCGCGGCATCACGTTGTTCAAGCGCATTGAGAGCCAGGATCAGACCGCCATTGTCGGTCTGCCACTGATGGCGCTCACGGCCATTCTCGCCGAGCTGGGCTACGCGGTGCCGTGACCCGCCGCCCGCATTGTCCCCGCCGCCCTGCTCCCTACCGTGCCCGCCCATGAATGTCGACCTGGCCATCCGCTCCCGCCGCTCGTCCAAGCAATTTTCCGGCGTAGCGCTGCCGCGCACCGAGGTGGATGCCCTGCTTGAGCTGGCTAGTTGGGCCCCCACCCACCGCATGACCCAGCCATGGCGCTTCACCTGTCTGGATCAGGCCGCGCTTGGTCGGCTGGCGACCTGGCTGCCCCAGCAGGCAGACATCGTCGCCTTTCCCGATCCGGCCAAGGGTGCGGCGAAGTTGGCCAAGCTCACCATCATGCTCTCCGGCCTGGGGGCCATGGTGGTCGTCACCTGGGTCCGCGCCACCGATCCGGTGGTCGATCTGGAGGATCACGCCGCCGCCAGCGCCGCCGTGCAGAATCTGCTGCTCGCCGCCACCGCCCGTGGCCTGGGCAGCTTCTGGAGCACCAACCAGGCCCTGGCCCATCACCGCACCCTGGCCCATCTGGGCTGCGGCCCGGACGAAGCCTGCCTGGGGGCGATCTGGCTGGGGACCGCGGCCGCGCCCGCGCCGACGCCCGCCCGACTGCCGCTTGCCGATCGCCGCCGTTGGTGTGACGGCTAGATATCCGGTTCAATTTTTACATCTGCTGCCAAGAAACGACGCGCTCATGCCCACGCTGCTTATCGCTGGTCCCATTGCCCTGGATGACCTGCCCGACCATCCCGGCAGCCTGGGGGGCGAAGGTGCCTATGCAGCCATCGCCGCCGCGCCCCTGGCACCGACCCAGCTCTGGGCCCAGGGCGGCAGCGACATCAATCATCAGGTCCGCGACCTGCTGAAGCGCCGGCACGTGGACCTGGCTGGCGTCACCTGGCAGGGCCCCGTGCATCAGGGCACCGTGGCCCTGGCCGGCCCAGACAGCGTCCTGCCCGAACTTGAACCAACTGAAGCAGACAATGTCGGCGCGGTGCTGCTGGTCGGGCTGCCTGCGGCGGATCTGGCCCGCGCGGTGAGCACGGTCCGCAACATGCCCGGCGGCGAGACCCGCCCCCTGTTGATCCGACCCCGCCTGGCGGGTCTGGATGGCACCCTGCTTGCGCAGGCCGCAGCGGCGGCCGACGTGCTGCTGATCCCCCAGGACGTGGCCATGGCCATGACCGGCACCGCCAGCGCCCTGGCCGCTGGCCGCGCCTTGCAGAAACAGGGCGCCAAGACCGTGCTGTTGTCTGCCGGAGCCCTGGGCGGCACCATCTGCTATGGCCAATTGGCCACCACTTGGCCCACCGCCCCCTGCGACAGCGATGACACCTTGGCCAACGGGGCGGTCTTCGCGGGCGCCGTAGCCGCCTGGTGCGGTGGGGCCGGGGCGGTGGATTTCAGTGCAGTAAAGCGGGCTACCGCCGTGGCCTCGGCCGTCGTGACCCTGCGCATGCAAGGGCCGGGGCCGCGCCGGCTGCTGTCCTCCAGCCGGGAGGAGTACCTGGACCGTTTCAACCGCCTCAGGCGGAACGCGAAATATTGATCCGACATTCAGCCCAGCATTGGGTTACACTGGGTGGACTCTTCCCACGGACGCGTTGACACCAGCGCTCCCCCACGTCCACTGCGGCAGCCTGAACGGACCGGAGCCATGCAGGAAATCAGTTACAGCACCTCGTACCAGATCATCCGCAAGCTCGCCACCGGCGGCATGGGGTCGGTCTATCTTGCCGAGCAGTTGGGCGCGGACGGCTTCCGCAAGATCGTCGCCGTCAAGACCATCAAGAAGGAGTACCTGAAGAACAAGGAGAACGTCGACCTGTTCGTCGGCGAGGCCAAGCTGGTGGCCGACTTGATCCACGAGAACGTCCTACAGGTGTATCAGCTTGGCCAGACCAAGGGCATCTACTACATCGTGATGGAGTACGCCCACGGCAAGAACCTGGCCGACTTCATCCGCGCGCACAAGGATCGCCACAAGGTCTGCAACGTGGACATCGGCGCCTTCGCCATCAGTCGCGTCTGCCGCGCCCTGCACTACGCCCACGAGGCGCGCAATATGAGCGGCAAGGCGCTCAACATCGTCCACCGCGACGTGACCCCCTCGAACGTGATCATGACCTATGGCGGCGTGGTCAAGTTGACCGACTTCGGCATCGCCAAGGCGGTGATCATGAACACCCCGGACGAGGCCGAGGTGATCATGGGCAAGCTGCCCTATATGTCCCCCGAGCAGGCCAAGTTCGTCGGCACCACCCGCCAAAGCGACCTTTTCAGCCTGGGTCTAGTGATGTACGAACTGCTGACCAATACCGTGGTCTACAACGTCAACGACATCGATGACCTGGTGGACAAGATGGACAATTACTCCATCAAGTCGCCGCGCCGGCTGAATCCCCACATCCCCGAGCGGCTTGAGCAGATCCTGCTGCGCGCCCTGGAAGTGAACCCCGCCAACCGCTATCCCACCGCCCGGGATTTCGGCCAGGATCTTGAACACTACATGTACGACGGCGGCTATGGCCCGACCAACGAGAAGCTGTCGCGCTACCTGGCCCGTCTCTTCCCCGACGAAAGCATTCAGCCGATCCATGGCGTCAGCGACGCCCAGGTTTCCAGCCCCAGCGGAACCCCCCTCGGCTGATCATAGACTTGCACCCGCGCTTCAGCTCAGATAGTGCTGAGCAGATGCAGGTGTAGCTCAATGGTAGAGCGATGGCTTCCCAAGCCGAAGACGGGGGTTCGATTCCCCTCACCCGCTCCAGAAAACCTTCCCCGTGCCACTTTTCTCCACCCCGGTCGTCCTTCCCTATATCCTGGAAGGTGACACTGCCGGGGCGGTGTATCCAGTGACGGTCCAGACCGTGGCAACCGCCGCGCCCGGCGCCCTGGCGACCGCCAAAGTCCTGGTCGGCGGCGTGGCCGCCCTGCGGCATCCCGGCCGCACGGTGAAGGTCCTGACCGACCGGGCCAAGATCGGCGCCATCGGAGCCCAGGTGATGGGTCCCTATGCCTACCCCCTGACGCGCCGTGGCAACCTTCACCATATCACCTTTCCGACGCGCATCGATGGCGACCAGAACCAGTCCTTTGAGGGCACTTTCAAAGGGTTCGATCCAGCGCTGTGCTTCGGCGTATTGATGGACTGCGTGCACCTCGCCTTCATCAATAGTACAGCCTTGGGTACTCTGGCGGCCCACGCCGAGCGGGTGAACCTGCACATCTTCCGCGTGCCTGACGGGGTGTTGAAGGTCTTGGCCATGGTCGGCTTTGAGCGATTGCTGCCGCCCCATGCCGATCTGACCGTCGCCCTGGCGGTGCTGCGTCAAAGCCCACCGCTGCCCACTGGGCTCACGGCACGCTGAAGGCGGCCTCAGTCAGCCAGGTACCGCCCACGTCGCTGATACTGACCTGCCACGCCCCCGCAGCCAAGTCGGACACCACCATCGGCTGCGCACCATCGCGCCACGG
>JBBQTJ010000050.1:0-14296 GCA_038213315.1 Planctomycetota bacterium | reverse complement strand
TACAGAATCAGGAATTGATCAATTATCAGTGACGTACGGAGGAGTTAAGTATTTAGCAAAAGCAAAAACCAACGCGAAAGTCCCGATTGCCATCGACTTGCCCAACATGAAGTTTACCTTTACAGAAAATGAAATAGAATTAAATGAATTGGTTTTGAAATTCGCAGGAATGATAGCCATGCCTGGCGATGATATTGAAATGGATATTAAATTCGATGCGGCAAAGTCTGATTTCAAAAACTTTCTTTCTTTGATTCCTGCTATTTATTCTTCCTCTTTTGATAAGCTTACCGCCAATGGAAAATTTGCTATCAATGGCTGCGGCGCTGGCCGCTTCCGCAGGCTTCAAGCGGGCAAGCAGATTCAACAACGCATGGCGGATCACCGGATCGGGATCGTTGGCCGCGCGCATGGTCAGTCGATCCAGCGGGGCCTCCGCCTTCCAGGTCGCGGACGCCGCCAACACGCTGGCAGCGGCGCCGGCCAGGTCCCGTTCCGCCACTGCGGCCAGGGTTGCCAGGTCGCCTATCACCGCCGGGTCGTTGGTGCTGCCCAGCCGTGAACACGCCACGACCAGGGACTCGCGGCCGGATTCATCCAATTGGCCATCCTGATGCTCACGGCACAGCCGGCGCACGGCCGCACGTACCAAATCGTCGACCTTGCCGGTCGGGATCAGGATCAGGGCCGCGGTACGTTCCGGCCCGCTGGCTTGCAACAGTGCCCATTCCAGGCCGGGGCGGACGCTCGCCTGGCCGATCCCCTTGCAGGCCACCAGCAGCTCCAGGGCGGCCAGCCGCCCGGTAGGTGACGCGGCCAGGGGCACGCGATCGACCCGCCGAGGATCGGCAATGCGTTCGGCCAGGGCCAGGGCCGCGCTAGGATCGCGCAGCCAAGCGGTGGCCAGACCCACGCGAGCCAGCGCAGGATCTGCTTCGCTGCTGAGCCAGCGCACCACCGGATCACCGAGAATGGGCTCATCCAGATAGCGGATTTCGCGCAGCACGGCCGAGTCCGCCTCGCGGTCGGTGAGTAGCCAGCGCCGGTCGCTGCCGGCGATGCCTTCGCGCCTGACCCATGGACCACCGCGATACAGCAAACGGGTCGCCAACAGGGTCGGGGCGCGCTCGCCGCTGCGCCAGACCACATAGGCGCATTGGCGATTGATCCACTCCGGAGCCGGGTCGAACAGGGCGCGCCAGCGCACGGTCAGCTGCGCGTCGGCGAAGCGGATCGCCTCGGGATGCGCGACCGCGACCCAGTCGATCTCGCTGGCGTGCAGCGCCGACATCAGCAGCGACGTCAGCGCGAGGTGCAGCCCGCGCCGGCTCATGGCGCTTCGACCCATTCGGCCTGCAAGCCCGGATACAATGTCTGCAAGCGGGCCAGCACCTGGGGATCCTGCGCGCGATAGCGCCCGACCAGCACGCACAGCTCAGTGCCGTCGCCGGCGGGGGCGATGAAGGCGGGCCAACCGGCGGCGGTGAGCTGGGCCACCAGGCGTTCGGCGCCACTGCGATGGTTGGCTGATCCGCTGGCCAGCTGCACCACCCATGAGGCCGCCGCCGGCGCCTGCACCCTGACCTTGGCCGGGTCCGCCAGCTCATCAGCCAGCCGCATCGCCAAGGCCCGCAGGCGGGGCTGGGCAGCATCGGCCCCGCGCAGGCGGGCCAGCAGGGCCGGAAAGCGCTCACGCCGATCCGCCGCCAGGGCATCTTGGGCCTCGACGCAGGCCAGGGCGGTGCTGCGCAGGCGCGCTGGCTCTTCGTCCGCCCGGCGGATCCCCGTCAGGTCAAGCTTCATCGCCACGAGATAGCTGCGGATGCCATCCGGCCGTTCGACGCCGGCTTCAAGGGTGATGGAGGCGTGCTCCACCGTGCGCTTGGACAGGGCATAGGTGTAGACCGACTGCAGATGCCGGACCTGCTGGTACCCTTGCCCCGGCACCACCCACTCGACCGCCGCAGGAAAGCGCAGCTGGAATTCCGTACGCGCACCGCTGCGCAGGCGCTTGGCCCGCGCCTGCACAAGACGGCTGGCTGGGGGCGGCACGGCGTAGGTCAGGTTGGCGTCCCAAGCCTGCTCGCTGCCCAAAGGCAGCGGCAGCAAATTGAAATCGAAGAAGCCGATGGCCACCCCACTGTCCAACGGACGGCCAGCCGCATCCAGGCGCCGGGCGTCACCATTGGGGGCGATGCGCAGCAACGCCAGCGCGTCGCGGGGATCATTCGGCCCACGCGGCGCGATCAGGGCGACCTCATTGCCCTCGCCTAGGACCACCATGGTCAGTTCCCGTTCATCGATCCGGCTGGGCAAGGCCCGGGTCGAACCGGTTGCACTGGTGACCGTGCGCAACTTCCAAGTGAGGACATCGCCCACCTCGTACTGCACCCGGCAGGGCCGGAAGGCGAGGGCGAAGGCCAATAGGGCGACGCCGGCGCTGAGCAGGCCGACGACAATGGCCGTGGCCACGGCAGCGCGCTTGAAGCGATCAAAGTCCCAGGCCATGGCCAGGGTTCTAGCGGGGTGGCCGCGAGGGGCCACCAAGTCCTGGGAGCCGGCTCAGCGGCGCGGCGTGTCCAAGCACCAGATCACTTCGTCGCTGCGATAGGTCGCGGGGGCGTACGGGGTGAGGTTCTGTTTGATGCCGGAACCGGGCGTGCTCTGCGGGGCGTTTTCGCTCATCCCCACCTTGGTGGCGACGATCGGCTCGTGGGCCCCCTTCGGATTGGGGCGCTCCATGGCAAAGCGGGGGTGGTCAAGCAGGCTGCCACGGATCGGGACCATGCCGGGCTCATCCAGGCGCGCCGCCGGATAGGGCTCGGGCCCGCCGCCGCCGGTTGCCTGTTTCGACCACTCCACGGTCGCCACCGTGGCCGGCTTGAACTTTTGGCCGGGGGGCTGGCAATCCTGGCGCGTGCGATGCAACTCGTCCACGGCCGGAGGATTGGCCGGTAGGGCGTAGACCTCTTTATCGCCGTCCCAGGTCCAGCGTGAACCCCAGCCATAGGCATCGTCCACCGAGGTCGGCGCGTAGCGCGACTGGTAGTACATCGACTCGCCACATCCGGTGAAGGTGAGGACGACGGCACCAAGAAACAGCAGGGCACGCATGGGCCGGCTATGTCACCCCCGCAACCTCCGTCAGGCAACCGGGATCCGGAGGGGGTGCCGAGGGTGATTCACTCGGGCCGGCGGTCGACCGTGGGTTGCGTCCGGGGCGCTTGGCGGATAACCGCGCCCCATGTCCGACCAGCCAGTGCTCAAGACAGTGCAACTGACCAAGACCTATACGGACTTTTGGGGTCGGGCGCGGGTGACCGCTCTCGACCACCTGGATCTGGAGGTCCGTCCGGGCGAAGTCTTCGGCCTGCTTGGCCCCAACGGCTCGGGCAAGACCACCACGATCAAGCTGCTGCTTGGCCTGATCCGACCGACCCGCGGCGACGCCTTTGTGTTCGGGCAGGACCCGCACGACCGCAAGGTGAAGCAGCGCATCGGCTACCTCCCGGAAGAAACTTATCTCTACAAGTTCCTGACCGCTGACGAAACTCTGACCTTCTTTGGGCGCATTTTCAAGCTGCCCAGCGACGTGATCCGCAAGCGCAGCGACGAGCTGATCGCCCTGGTCGGCCTGCAGCACGCCCGCCGCCGCCGCCTGGGTGAATACAGCAAGGGCATGGCCCGCCGCCTGGGCTTGGCCCAGGCCCTGATCAATGATCCGGACCTGGTGGTGCTGGACGAGCCGACCTCGGGCCTGGATCCGATCGGCAGCGCTGAGGTCAAGGACCTGATCGTCGAATTGAAGCGCCGCGGCAAGACCGTACTGCTGTGCAGCCACCTGCTGGCCGATGTCGAAAGCGTCTGCGACCGCATCGCCATCATGCACCAGGGCGTGCTGCGCGAATGCGGCCGGGTCGATGATCTGCTGCGCGACGACCAGCGCCTGAATATCGAGCTGGACCGTCCCGACGAGGCCACCATTGCCGCGGTGAAGGCCGCCGCCGGCGCCAGCCTGCTGGGCGTGGCGCCGCCGCGCGAACGTCTGGAAGCGCGCTTCCGCCGCATCATCGCGGCTGCCCAACCGACCTCCGGGGCCAAGAACCCGGTGGAGAAACGCTAATGCGCAGCCGCGTGCTGGCGATTGCCGGAGTCACCTGGACCGAGGCCGTGCGTGGGCGCCTGTGGCTGGTGCCGGTCCTGGCCGCGGCCGGGCTGCTGCTGGCCGGACCACGCCTGCAGTCGGTGGACGACACCGGCGCGCTCAAGCTGGCGGTGGTGTCGGTCCAGGTGGTGATCGGTTTCGTGGTCACCTTGTTCGCCGTGCTGGTGGGGGCCAGTCAGCTGCGCCGCGATCTGGACGGACGCCTAGGCCTGACCTTGTTCTCAAAGCCCCTCGGCCCTGGCCGCTATTTACTGGGCCGCTGGACCGGCGTGCTGGCCATCATGGGCGGCGCGACCCTGATCATCGCCCTGGCCGGGGCGGTGCTGCTGGCGTGGCGTTTCGGCGGCCTGCCCGAGGTCCGCGCCACCGCTACGGCGGTGCGCTGGGATGCCGTGACCGCGGTGGGCGAGACCCTGCCCGATCGCGACCGGCGCAGCAGCGGCATGCTCAGCGGCGCGCCGGGCGACGGCATCCGCTGGCACTTCGCCGGCTTGCCTACCGGGCGCGACCTGGAGGTGCTGGTCAAAGTGGCGGTGCAGGGGCCGGATCCTCTGGACCCGGTGCGCTCGTGCCTGGCCGAGATCACCGCCAGCCCCACTGCCGCCGGTACGCCGATGGTCCTGGCCTTGCAGCCCGGCTCGCCTTATGGCGGTGCCACCCGCCACCGGCCGGCGGTGCCAGGCAAAGTGCTGATGGCCCACCGCGACGCCTTCCACCGGGATCTGACCAACGATTACTGCCGCCTGCTGCTGCCCGCCGCCGCCATCGGCGCGGATGGCCGCGCGGTGCTTGGCCTGACCCGCCTCGAAAGCACGACCAGCATGCTCGTCACCCACGACGCCATGCAGATCGGCGTGGATGGCGGCGGCTTCCTGGCCAACCTGCTGCGGGGCGCCCTGGTGACGCTGGCCAGCGCGGGCCTGCTCACCGCGTGGACGCTGCTGTTAGCGAGCCTCGCCAACCTCGGCGTGACGCTGCTTGGTGGCTTGACCCTTTTCTTTGCCGGCAGCGCCCTGTGGACCATTCAAGACACCTTGGATTACGAACGGCCCAGCCAGGTCCTGACCCGGCTGCTGGTGCTGTGCCGCGACGCCATGCCCAACTTCGACCGTTTCAGCATCAGCGCCGAACTGGCCGCAGGCCATGCCGTGCCGTGGAGCGTGGTCGGCCAGGCCTGGCTCTACTACGGCACCTATTCCGTGATCTTCCTCAGCTTGGCCTGGTTCGCCTTGCGTCGGCGAGAACTCTGATGCGTGCGCTCCCCCTGGCGCTCTGCGGCTTCGCACTGCTCATCGCCGCTCAGGTGGTGGCCTCAACCCTGCTGGCGCCCCGCCGCGCCGCCTTCACCCCGCACGCGGATGTCTTCGACGCCCTGAAGCCCGGTGAGTTCGCTGGCACGCTGATGCTCGGCGGTTTCCGTGGCCTGGCCTGCGACCTGTTGTGGATGCGTGCCCAAGGCGCCAAAGAGCGTCACCAGTTTTATGAATCAGTGACCCTCTTCCAGGCGATCACCCGCATCCAGCCGCGCTTTGAGCAGATCTGGACCTACGTCGCCCATGATTTGGCCTACAATGTCGCCGCCGAGGTGGACGACGAGGACGCCAAGTACGCCTGGTACCTGGCCGGCCTGGAGGCCAACGCCCGTGGCGCCGAACGCAATCCCGGCAGCCGGCGTATCCTGCGGCACCTGGGCTGGATGCTCTTCCATAAAGGAGAGCGCTTTGCCACCCGCATGGAGGGCGCCACCTGGGCCCCGCTGTTCAATGGCGCCCTGGCCAAGGCCAACGACACCCTGCCCCCTGACCGCCGCCTGCCCCTGCTGCCCGCTGGCCCCGGCCTCAGCAATTTCGCCCTGTCCGCCCAGGTCTACGCCCTTTGCGCGCGCCTGGACGATGAGCAGGGCAGCAGCTCGGCTCCCTTCGTGCGCCGTATGCCGGCCCTGATGGCCGATCACGACGGCAGCCTGCGGCGCAACCGCGGCCAGACCCTGGCGGCCTTCCAACGCTACCTCGACAGCATCGACGCCTGGGTCGAGGCCGCCCGCTGGCACGACGCCCCCGGCACCGGCGACCCCACCGACAGCAGCCAGCGGCGCATCGCCCGCGAGGCGCGCGAACGCAACGAAGGCCCCCTGCTACGTCAGTGCGCCGAGATCATCCGCCGCCTCGCCCCGGCTGATCAGCAGGAGCGCGCTCAGGCCATGCTCAGCGCGCGGGACACGGCTGGATTGCGCGCCGTGATCGCGGCCGGCGGCTGGAAGACGACCCTCGACCGCGGCGCGGTGCGCTGGCTCGACGAGCAGCCCGCCGCCCCGTGAGCGCGATCGTTGTCGGCAAGTTCGATGCCCTGCACCTCGGCCACCGGCTGCTGGTGGAGCGCGCCCCCGCGGACCGGCCGATCCGCCTCCTCGGCTTCACCGGCATGGCCACTGAGCTGGGCTGGGAGGAACGCCTGCCCCTGGTCGCACCCGACGACCGCCCGCGCATCCTCGCCAGCTGGGCCGGCGACCGCGACCTAGCCGAGACGCTGCTGCCTTTCCTGCGGGTGCGCCACCTGGACGCCGCCGCCTTCCTCGCGCTGCTGCGCGACGACCTGCACGCCAGCGCCCTGGTGGTGGGCCAGGACTTCCGCTGCGGTCGCGGCCGCAGCGCCGGCATCGCCGAACTGGCCCCGCTCTGCGCCGCTGCCGGGCTGCTGCTGCTGGCGGTGCCACCGCTACTGCTCGACGGCGCTGCGGTGTCCTCTAGCCGGATCCGGCAGGCCCTGGAGCATGGCGACGTGGCCCAGGCCGCCACGCTGCTGGGCCGACCACACCGCCTGTGCGGCACCGTGGTGCGCGGCGACGGCCGCGGCCAGGCCCTGGGCTTCCCCACTGCCAACCTGGGCGAGCGGGCGAACCTGCATCCCGCCCCCGGCGTCTATGCGGCGCAGGTCACGGGCCTGCCCGGCGCCTGGCGCGCGGCGGTGAACATCGGCCACTTGCCCACCGTGGGCGCCGCGCGGCCACTGACCGTCGAGGCCCACCTGCCGGGCTTCGCCGGCGATCTGTACGGCCGGGCGCTGGGCCTGGACCTGCTCGCCCGGCTGCGGGACGAGCAGCGTTTCGCCAGCCTGGACGACCTGCGCACACAGCTCGTCCGCGACGTGGCGGCGGTGGCCGGCATCTAAGGGCCTGACCCGGCGATCCGTGAGGACCGCGCTCTGGTTGCATACCCTGCGAAGCCGCCACGGTGCCGCCATGCCCACCGTCGACGCCATCCGCGCGGCCCTGACCAAGGTCCAGGATCCGGACCTGCACCAGGACCTGGTCGCCCTTAATATGATCCGCAACATCACCATCGAGGGTGGTGCGGTGGCTTTCGATCTGGTCCTCACCACTGGCGCCTGCCCGGTGAAAAAGCAGCTTGAGGATGAGTGCCGGGCCGCCGCCCGCAGTGTCGCGGGCGTCACCGCCGTCGAGGTTCGCGTCAGCGCCGAAGTGCCTAAGGGCCCCTCGCGGCAAGATGTGCTGCCCGGCGTGCGCCACGTCATCGGCGTCGGCTCGGGCAAGGGTGGCGTCGGCAAAAGCACTGTCACCGCCAACCTGGCTTGCGCCCTGGTCAAGCACGGTGCCCACGTGGGCATCCTGGATGCGGACATCTATGGGCCGTCCATGCCGATGATGTTTGGCGTCAACCGCCAGCCCTTCATCCACAACAAGAAGATGGTCCCGCTGATGAGCCACGGGGTGCACCTGATCAGCATGGGCTTTCTGGTCGATGACCAGCAGCCGGTGATCTGGCGCGGTCCGATGATCATGGGCGCGCTCAAGCAGTTCCTCACCGATGTGGACTGGGGCGAACTCGACTACCTGTTGGTCGACCTGCCCCCCGGCACCGGCGACATCCAGATGACCCTGATCCAGACTGTGCCCCTGGCCGGCTGCGTGGTGGTCAGCACGCCCCAGGCGGTGGCCTTGCTGGATGCCCGGCGCAGCGTGAAGATGTTCCAGAAGATGGACGTGCCGATCTTCGGCATCGTTGAGAACATGAGCCAGTTCATCTGCCCGCAGTGCCAGCACGTCTCGGACATCTTCGGTGCCGGCGGCGCCGAAGCCGAGGCCACCGCCTGCCAGGTGCCCTTCCTTGGGCGGGTGCCCATCGAACCCGCCGTGCGCGCGGCCGGCGACGACGGTCGCCCGGTGGTGCTGACCCATCCTGACAGCCACAGCGCCCGCGCCTTCACTTCCATCGCCGAACGGGTGGCGCAACGGGCCTCGATCCACGCGCTGCGTCCCTAGCGTAGCGCGAGCGCCGCGAGCCATAGCATCCCCACCCATGTCCCCCCGCATCTACCGCAAGCTCGCCGTCCTTACTGAAGGCTCGACCGACATCCACCGCAACAAGACCGCCATGGGTCTGCTGCGCTTCCGGCCCGAGGACGTGGTCTGCGTGATCGACCGTCAGTTGGCAGGCGGTGATCTGGGTGGCACGCTCGGCGGGCTGGGCAGATCGATTCCGGTGGTGTCCGAGGCCATCGATGCCAAGTCCCTGGGTGCCGAATGGCTGGTGATCGGCGTCAGCACCCCCGGCGGCTACCTGCCGCCCCACCTCAAGCAGGTGGTCTACGACGCGATCAAGCTGCGCATCGGCATCATCTCGGGCCTGCACGAAAGCGTGAACGGGGATCCCAATCTGGTGTCCATGTCCGCGCGCTATGCGGTCGAACTGGTCAATCTTCGCACCATTCCCAATGATTTCGATCCCACCGTCGGCACCGCCCGCGCCCGCCATACCCATGCCCCGCGGGTGCTGACCGTCGGCACCGATGCCAACGTGGGCAAGACCACCACCTCGCTGATGCTGCACCATCACCTGACCACCGTCGAGGGACTGCGCTCACGCTTCGTCGCCACCGGCCAGGACGGGATCCTGATCACCGGCAAAGGGCTCTGCATCGACCGCTGCATCGCCGACTTCGCTAGCGGCACCGTCGAGCGCCTGATCCTCGCCGAGGACCGGGACTGCGATCTGCTGATGGTCGAGGGACAGAACGGCCTGTTCTCGCCGTGTTTTTCCGGCACCGCGCTCAGCCTGCTGCACGGCACCTGTCCGGATGCGATGGTGCTGTGCCACCGCGTCGGCCGGGACTCTCTGCGTCACACCGATGTGCCCATGCCCAGCCTGACCACGCAGATCCAGGCGATCGAAGCCATGCTGCGCCCCCTCCATCCCGGTCGGGTGGTAGCGGTGGGCCTGAATACCAACGGTCTGTCCGAAGCTGACGCACGGCAGGCCCTAAAGGACGCTGCTGCCGAGACCGGCCTGCCCACCGCCGACGTGGTGCGCGACGGCGCCACCGGCTGCGCGGTGCTGGCCAAGGCGATCCGCAAGGCGCTGGGCAGGAAGTTGCGCGCCGCCCGCCCCGCACGTAAGACCACAAAAATGCCCGCAAGGCGTGCAGCCAAGGCGCACGCGCGCTGAGCGCTGCGCAGGTCAGCGGCAGGAATCCGCCTGTCGCCGCCCGCCCCCTGCGGCCATACTCCGGCATCGAGGTCCCCATGCGCCCCATCCTGCTCCTCCTCTTCGTCGCCCTGGCTGCCACTGCCGGCGAAGCCGGTCGTCCCTGGAGCCGTGACGACGATGCCATGGTACGCCTGCCCCGCCTGCCCAAGCCAGTGGCCACCGCCATCGCCGGCCCGGCCGCAGCTGAAAACTTCATCCCGGGCGTGCGCGTGGCCAAGGGCCAGCGCGTGGTTCTGGACGGCACCCTCGCTTTCGACCAGGGTCCGCAGGACGGCATGGAAGTCCTCGCCTGCCTGAAGGACGGCAAAACCCACGAAAGCATGATCCGCCTGGACACCAACAACGGCCAACTGATCAAGGCGGCCGTGCTTGCCGCCCTGGGTCCCGACGACGGCGTGCCGGCCGGCGAGGCCTCGGGCATCCCGGCCCGTGGCACCCCGGTGCGCCTGACCGTGCAGTGGCAGGACCAGGACGGCCATTGGTTCGAAGCTCCCGCCAGCTGCCTGGTCCGCGACCGCGCCACCGACCAGGGTCATCCGCCCGTGCCCTGGATCTATACCGGCAGCCGCTTCGTCACCGTGCCCTGGGGCGGTGATGGCGGGACGCAGAAGCGCCAGGTCTTCATGCTCGACAGCACCCGCAGCGTGGCGGTCAATTTCGACGAGCCCGATGCCCTGCTCGCCAGTCCCTTCCCCGGTGCGGCCAGCGACGACCGCTTCGAGGCCAACAGCAGCATCCTGCCGCCCCAAGGCACCCGCGTGCGGCTGGTCATCGAAGCCGCCACCCTGCCACTGACCTTGACCCTGGGCGCCGATGGCACCCTCGCGAGCCGCGGCCAGACCCTTGAGGACGACGCCCTGGACGCCCTGTTGGTGCAGCACTACGGCCCCGCCGCCACCCCCGCCTTGCGCGCCGTGGCGATCGCCGTGGCCGCTGATGCCGACCACGCGCTGGACCTGGCCGCCCGCACCCGCGTGCTGGCCGCCGCCGCCCGGGCCCAGGTCTGGGTCATTCCGGTCTTCGTCCTCGCCAAATAGTGGCGTGTGGCGCGCCCCCGGTCCCATCCGGGCCGCCCGCGCACCCACCCTTGCCATGTCCACGTCCCTGCGCCACAATGGATAGCGTCTGGAGGTAGACATGTTGACGATGGAAGAACTGCTGCGCACCATGGTCGAACGCGGGGGCAGCGATCTGCACCTGAGCGCCGGCAGCGCCCCGCGCCAGCGCATCGACGGCAATCTCATCGAGATGCCCGGCACCGAAGTCCTGGGTCCCGAACAGACCAAGAAGCTGATCTACTCGGTCCTCGACAACCAGCAGATCGCCCGCTTCGAGCAGGACTTTGAGCTCGACATGAGCTTCGGCCTGGCTGGCGTCGGGCGCTTCCGCGTCAATGTCTTCTTCCAGCGCGGTGCGGTGGGCACGGTGATGCGCACCATCCCCTACGAGATCTTCACCTTCGAACAGCTCGGCCTGCCGCTTACGGTCTGCCGGCACCTCTGCGACCTGTCCCGCGGACTGGTGCTGGTCACCGGCGCGACCGGCTCGGGCAAAAGCACGACCCTCGCGGCGATGATCGATTACATCAACACCTCGCGCCAAGAGCACATCATCACCATCGAGGACCCGATTGAGTTCGTGCACCGCAACAAGACCTGCCTGGTCAACCAGCGTGAGGTCGGCACCGACACCCAAGGTTTCAATCAGGCCCTGCGCCGCGTCCTGCGCCAAGACCCCGACGTGGTGCTGATCGGCGAAATGCGCGACAAAGAGACCATCGAAGCCGGACTGACCCTGGCCGAGACCGGTCACCTGACCTTCGCGACCCTGCATACCAGCGACTGCGTGCAGACCATCAACCGCATCGTCGACGTCTTCCCCGCGCACCAGCAGAACCAGATCCGCACCCAGCTGTCCTTCGTCCTGGAAGGGGTCTTCTGCCAGCAGCTGCTCTCCAAGCAGGGCAGCCGCGGCCGGGCCATGGCCAGCGAGATCATGATCCCCACCTCCGCGATCCGCTCGCTGATCCGCGAAGACAAGTGCCACCAAATCATGTCCCACATCCAGACCGGCGCCAAATGGGGCATGAAGACCATGAATCAGAGCCTGTTCGAATTGTACAAAGCCAGCGTGATCAGCTGGGACGACGCCCTGAGCCGCTCTGGCGACGCCGAAGACCTCAAACGCACCGCGCAGCGCGACGGGACGGCAGTATGAGTGTTCAGGGTATGGGGACCGGGGTATGGGTTATGGTCAGCAATGGGTCATGCGGTGTCGTCACCATGCCCCATAACCCATCAGCCATACCCCATCAATTCTTCACCATACCCCATAACCCATCCACCATAACCCGGCCAGAGGCCCTATGGTCTCCCTGAACCGTCTTACCCGCAAAAAACTCGGCGAACTGTTGATCGAGCAGGGCCTTTTGACCGACGATCAGGTGCAGGACGCCCTGCGCATGCAGCACCAGACTGGCATGCTGTTCGGCGAAACCCTGGTGCAGCAACGCCTGATCACCGAAGAGAAGATGGTCGCGGTCCTGGTCAGCCAGTTCGGCATCCCCTACATCAAGCCCAGCCAGTACACCATCCCCAAAGAGCTGCTCGAGATCTTCGATCCGCAAATGATGCGCCGCTTCCAGTTCGTGCCCATCGACTCCATCGGCTCGGTCCTGGTCATCGCCATCGCCGGCCTGCTCTCCGAGGACGTCTTCAAAGAGATCGAGCACCAGACCGGTTGCAGCCTGCAAGTGTTCCTGACCTCGATGAGCGAAATCGGCGTCGTTTTGCAGAAAGCGGGGCTGTGATGCTCCGTACTCCGTCCTCCGCACTCCGCACGGCGCACTAACCCATGGCCAACGTCATCGGCTACAATCGCAAGCTCGCCAGTCTGCTCAAAAAGCACGGCTTGGTGGAGGAAGCCCCCCTGCAAGCCCTGATGGATCGCGCTGCAAAAGAGGGTCAGTTGCTCGCCACGCTTGCGGTCGCGGACAGCGTGATCGACGAACTGACCCTGATCGGCTTGGTCAGCGAGGACTCTGGCTGGCCCTGTCTTGATCTCGACAAGATGACCATGGATCTGGAGGGCCTGCGCAGTCTGAACCACGGCAAGGACCTGATCACCGAGGACATGGCCAAGCACTATCAGGTCGTGCCCCTGGCCCAAATCGGCGACCACCTGACCGTGGCGGTGGCCAATCCTTATGACGTGGTGATGCTCGATAATCTGAAGTTGCAGATCGGCAAACAGGTGATGCCGGTGGTCTCCAGCGAACGCGCCGTGCTCAAGGGCATCGAGCTGGCCTACCACGCGCAGGAGAAGCAGGTCGAGCAGATGATGGAGCAGATGCCTGAGGACGACGACCTCAGCCTCGGCGAAGCCAAGAGTGCCGAACAGGAAAAAAACGAGGACGACGCTGATCTGACCTCGGGCGGCGACGACAGCCCTGCCGTGAAAGTGGTGAAGCAGATTTTCGCCACCGCCATCAAACGCGGTGCCAGCGACATCCACATCGAACCCTTTGAAAAACGCGTGCGTGTCCGCCTGCGCATCGACGGCGTGCTGGTCGAGGCCTTCGACCTGCCCAAGCGCATCGAACGGGCCATGGTCTCCCGCCTCAAGATCATGACCGACACCATGAACATCGCCGAGCGCGGCAAGCCTCAGGACGGGCGCATCCAGGTGTCGATGGAAGGCAAGAAGGTCGACATTCGCGTCAACAGCCTGCCGGTCGTCCATGGCGAGAAGGTCTGTATGCGCCTCCTCGCCAAGACCAACCTCAAGGACATGAAGGAGATCGGCTTCGAGCCCCAGACCCTCGCCATCCTCGACAAGGCCCTGGCCGCCCCCTACGGCATGATGCTGGTCACCGGCCCCACCGGCTCAGGCAAATCCACCACGCTGTATTCCTGTCTCAAGACCGTGATGAGCGTCGAGGACAACGTCAACACCGTCGAAGACCCAGTCGAATACGAGATCGAAGGCATCAATCAATGCCACGTGAATCCCAAGCGCGGCCTGACCTTCGCCACCGCTCTGCGCGCCTTGCTGCGTCAAGACCCCGACACCATCATGATCGGTGAAATCCGCGACCAGGAGACCATCGAGATCGCCGTGAAGGCCGCGCTGACCGGTCACCTGGTGCTGTCCACCTTGCACACCAATGACGCGCCCAGCACCATTACCCGCATCATCGACATGGGCATCGAGCCCTTCCTAGCCGGCAGCACCGTCCTTGCCGTCCTGGCACAGCGCCTCGGCCGCCGTCTCTGCAAAAACTGCCGCCTGGAAGTGCCCGTCGCCGAATTTCCCAAGCGCGAAGACCTGCTGAAGATGGGCTACCTCCCCGAAGAGCTCGAAGGTCTCAAGCTCTGGAAGCCCATCGGCTGCTCGCTCTGCTCCAGCGGCTACAAGGGCCGCTTCGCGCTCGTCGAAACCCTCGAAATGAACGACGACATCCGCCGCTGCATCATCGCCGGCGGCACCGCCATCGACATCCGCAAAAAAGCCGTCGAATGCGGCATGATCACCCTGCGCCGCTGCGGCCTCCTCAACGCCATGCGCGGCGTCACCACGGTCGAGGAAGTCATGCGGCATACGGTGGGCGAAGAAGTCTGAGCCACTG